>JAESTH010000226.1 GCA_016763695.1 Alcanivoracaceae bacterium | reverse complement strand
CTCTTATAAAGCCATCAAAAATCAGCAAATCCAGTATTTATTTCAAAACTAAACCTTAAACCTAATTTAAAATTTTGCATTACAAATGAAAAACTGAATTTTTACCAAAATTATTATTTCTTAAACTGCCTGTCCTTGATATTACCTTTTATGTAACGATCGAGCTTTTCACCAAAATCATTAAAAGCCACTCTAAAAGCAGCACTCATTGCGCCATTAGCAAATTTCCCACCAATTACTTCTGATATTGTACCTGCTAATCTTTATATGCCTGTCCCTGATATATTATCGAGAGTTAGGTAATTAAAAATCAGCAACTAAAAAACAAAAGCCGTTAACGTATTAACGGCTTGAGATTGGTTTTTTTAATTTTCAAAGTTATATTGACTTTGGGGCTTTTGACTATTTTTAGCTTCACGAATTTCCTGTATTTTTATACCTATCTCTCGGCAATTAATATGTTCTTTGTCCTCTAAATATTCAGACAAACCATCTCTCTTAAATTTTAGGGTATCCAATAAATTCTTTTCGCTATTTTCTAAATACAACATTTCATTAACTGCTTGACTATGATCAATATTAAGGTATTTCATATCAGATTTTAATTCACAAATTATAATATCGTAATATGATATATCTCCATTAGAAATATCATGGATAATATCGTAACTTTCCAGAAAAACCAATGTCTCATCTGGAAATCTAAGTTGGATAAACTCATGAGTACGCATATAATCATTGAGTTTGAGATTCAAATATATACTATAGCCAAACCCAGAAATAACAGCCATTATAATTATTAATTTAAAGTATTTAGCCATCTTATTCAAATTTATTTGTAGCTGATTGAGCCTTAAATGTTTCGGTTGTAACACCAAATCTATAACTGGCGTGGTGATAACCATTTTCAGTAGATACTACAACTGTTCCAATTTTATTTGCATATTGTTGATACTTTGAACCATATCTATCAATAACATTTGTAGAGGCTTGAGTTACAACTAGTGCAGCTATAGTTTTATCATCTCCAAACCATGGTCGAATATGTGGCGGATCTTTAGAAAATTTATTATCACCTAAAACTGCATTTGGAAGTGGCCACACCTTTCCATCCCGAGCTACTCCCATTACATTTGATATTTCATAGTATTCCTTACTTTCATTATAATAAACATAGGTTCCTGTAGCATCTGTCATTGAGCCTCCTCCATCCCATTGAGGATTTCTTATTTGTTTACTAAAATATTGATTGCTACTATGAGCATGCTCAATGCCTTCTTCTAAAGTTTTAAATTGATTTTGTGGATACTTACTTGGATATCGATTAAAAGTATCATTAAACGCCACCCTAAACGCGGCACTCATTGCGCCATTAGCAAACTTACCACCTGTAGCCTCAGATATTGTACCCTGTATAATAGCATTAGACACAATTGCAAAACTCCCAACTTGTTCACTATCGAATATTCTACCAGTTCCTAGTTTCTGTGACAAGATTGCAGAGGCAAATCCATGACCAAAACTGCCTCCATCAATTTCTGCACTAATGCCACTAACTATACTATGAGCTACTATACGACCATTGTTGCCGAGACCAAAAGCACTTGACCCATCTTTAACACCTTTAGCATTACTTCCGCCATGACCTATTCCAAACGTTATAGCTGCAAAAATTCCACCCTTAACTGCTCCTTTGAGACTTCCTGTCGCGACACCTCCTGATAATGCTCCACCTGCTACTGATATTGCAAGTGCCTGACTTACACTTCCCGCTACTGCCGCCGATGTTGCAGCGGATCCTGCAAGTACAGCACTCGCAGCGCCTGCTGTATAAACTGTAATAGCAATAGCCAAAGGCATCTGCCACCAACCTTTCCTCAATCTTGAATACCCAGTAGGGTCAGTATAACTCAAAGGATTATTCATCACATAGCTGTAACGGTTAAGACTCTGGGTGTTATACGGATCCTGAATAATGGGATCAGCTTGTAAGAATCGACCGATGGTAGGATCATAGATCCTGCCATTCATATGGATAATACCGACCTGATCGAAGTGTTCGTGGCCTGTGAAACCACGGTTGGTGGTGTCTTCTATACCTGCACCCAATTGTCCCCAAAGCTGGAATATATCATAATCTTTATACACATCTGATGAACTTGATATTGCTGGTTGTCGCCTTGCTCCCCAGGCATTAAAGCTCATGTTGTTGATTATATTACCCTGTTTATTAACAACAGCATGGGTCGAACCTATGTGGTCTTTAAGCAGGTAGTTAAAACCCCACTGATTACGGTTTATTGTGTTTTCATCTATGTTAATGACCAGATTACCGATATACCTTTTGGCTTTGATTGTGCCATTTTCATAGATGTATTCTACCGAACCCAGATAGTGGGTTACCTTGGTGCTGGCTTTTGTATCTTTGCGTATGTATCTGGATCGATTGGCACCATAGGCAATTTCTGATATCCAGCCATTGGCTGTTATGGTATGCGCTTTATCAAAACTGGTGTATGCAAATGTCGCTGGCTCTGATCCTGTGCGACTGGTAACATTGCCATTGGCATCATAAAAGTAATTATTGCCCTTGGCACTGGTGACCGCATGAGGGCCAGCATTTACTTGTGAATAGCTATAACCATCTTGCCCATTGGTTATTAAATTGCCCGTTGCATCATAAAGATACCCTTTGCTTGGATCCGCTATTTGATTGAGAAATTGGGTTTCCCATAACAAGCGGTTTCTATTGTCGTACTCGAATATTTCCGCATAGGAATCTGCCGTTATTGCATTATCAGGAGTATAGTCTGTACGCCTGATTAAGTTACCAATTCTATCAAAGGCAAAGCTGAGGTTCTGAACCTGATCACCAAAGACGTTAGTGGTTATGATATTGTCTAAAAACCCTGTGTTAGCGTGATAATATTTTGCACTCTCAAACTGGTTATAATATTTTTCATGGGTTATCTGCCCACGGGCATTGGTATTGAGCACTTCATAGTAGATTTGCCCGAATTGACCATCTGCAGCATCCCGGATAACATCCTGATAACCAGTTGGACTGTACTCGTACAGCACGCCATTGCCTGTGGCATCAAAACTCTGGAATACTCTGCCATACTGGTCATAGGTTTGTGAAGTGCTGTAGTTGTGCGCCTGCGGGGATTCTCCATCAAAAATAGTTATATCTGTTTCAATGGGTCGATGAAAATCCAGATCATAAATGTAATTTTTGATCTGAGCAACATTATCAATGACGTAGTGACCTACTGAGTACTCATTGACCAATAGCCCCCAGTTAGCTCCTATATCGTATTCCCACACTGATTTGACATTGGGCTGATCACGATAATAGAGTCTACCACGTATATCATACAGGTTACTGGTGAATTGACTCTTAGCGTCTATTTGGCTGATCAGTTCACCCAATGAATTGTAAGAATATATCCATGCACCCTTATCAGGGTCGTTCATTGAGGTTTTACGACCAAGCTGATCATAGCCCATTGTTAT
>JAESTH010000225.1 GCA_016763695.1 Alcanivoracaceae bacterium | reverse complement strand
CAGCGCTACACGCAATGGTTGCCCAACTTTGCCAAACCCTACTTCCAGTTCGTTGACCGTCTGTTCTATCAGGCCATGCAAGTCGGCATTATGCCAATCTTCTGTTGTCGACATTTTTTCTATCAATGTCTCCAATGGCAATACTGCTGATTGTTTAAAGACTTTTTTAACGGCTTTTTCGTCGTATTCTTTTATCTCACTGAATAAAAACAGGGCTGAGTCGGCCATCTCATTGATGGTTACTGCACGGGATTTAAACATCTCAACCACCTTAAGCAAATCAATGGCCTTTGCTACTGATACCTGTAATACATCTAGTCTATTTTTCAATAATCCAGCCAATCTTGAAGAATCTGCCTGTTGAATATATTGTTGATTAAGCCAGTTGAGTTTTGAGGTGTTAAATGCTGATGGCGCTTTATTTACTTTTTTGAGATCAAATAATGCTATCATTTCTTCTTTGCTAAATAGTTCTTTATCCTCATGTGACCAACCCAGACGTACCAGATAATTGAGTAGCGCCTCTGGTAAATAGCCATTATCAGCATATTCCATAACGCTCACCGCACCATGGCGTTTAGACAACCTGGCTCCATCATCACCTAATATCATTGGTAAATGGGCAAACCTTGGTAATTCTGCTCCCAGTGCCTTGTATATATTGATTTGTCTTGGTGTGTTATTGATGTGATCATCACCGCGGATAACATGGGAAATCTGCATGTCAATATCATCAATGACTACGGTAAAATTATAGGTTGGTGTGCCATCTGGTCTTGCGATGATTAAATCATCTAGCTCTTTATTTGCGGTCGTTATCACGCCACGGACATAATCGTCAAATGTGACTTCACCATCTTGCGGGTTTCTAAACCTAATAACCGCATCATCTGTATTGGTTAAATTAAGGTCTCTACACTTGCCATCATAGCGAGGCTTGCCGCCTGTTTTCATTTGTGCTTCGCGCATTTCATCCAGACGTTGCTTGCTGCATGTACAACAATAGGCTTTACCATCATCTAATAGCTGTTGAATTTTTTGCTTATATTGTGGAAATCTTTTGGTCTGAAAGTAAACTTCACCATCATTTTCCATACCCAACCATGTCATGCCTGCAAATATGGCTTCAACAGATTTATCCGTTGATCGTTCTCGATCAGTATCTTCTATTCGCAAGATAAATTGACCTTTATTGGCTCTGGCAAATAAATAGGAAAAAAGTGCAGTACGTGCACCACCTACATGAAGGTAACCAGTTGGACTAGGGGCAAAACGCGTAATGATTCTCATTTATGTATTGACTTAGGTTGATAAGGTTGCGTATTCTATCAAAAAATGCTATAAATTACTTAAATGTAAACCAAATAAATTACTATGTGCAAGATTTCAATTTTGTTGTTTTATTTAATTATCAGCCCTTATCGGCTACATTTTTCTACGTCAAATTTGCACGCAGATTTACAGAATAAGGAAGTCTATATTGTCAGTTTCAAACTTTCCGCACTTGCAAGCAAACCGAAAATTTACGAAAATAAAACTTTATCCCGATCATACCAGCAGACCATTAAACAGCAACATCAGCAATTATTGAATAATCTTGATCAGCACTTTAATCCAAACTTTATTCAGAAAGAGCGTGTTATTTTTGATTATAGTATAGCTCTCAATGCCATGAGCATGAAATTAACAGCACAAGAGGCTGAATATATCTCCAGACAAAATAATATCTTACATGTCTCTAAACAGGACTATTTACAGATCTCTACAGATGCTTCAGCTAGTATGGTTAATGCTGATCTGTTGTGGAGTGGTGCTGCAATTACGCCATTGGATGGTGTAAAAGGTGAGGATATAGTTGTAGCTGTAATCGACACAGGAATTAACATGGTACATGAATCCTTTGACGACAACCCTGAGGACGATTATGATTTTGCACAGCACAACCCCTTTGGAGGTGGTATTTATGCAGGGTGGTGTGATCCAGGCAATCCTGATTTTGATGTGAGTTATATTTGCAACGATAAGTTAATCGGTGCATGGGACTTTGTAGATGTATTTGGTAATGAAGCAGATGGCCCTGTTGACAGTAATTTTCACGGTTCCAGCATGTCAGCTATCATTTCAGGAAATAATATAACAGCTCCCTTGGGTGGCTTTGTCTTTAGTTTTGGCGGTGGCGTTTTGAATGCGCCATTTATTTCGGGCATTGCCCCACATTCGCATATCATTGTTTATGATGTTTGTGACAATATTGCTGGTTGTCCCAGTTCGGCTATTCTTGCAGCCATTGAACAGGCCATTTTAGATGACGTAGATATTATTAATTTAGCGCTTGATGGCGGAAATGATCCATGGAATCCCAACTCAATAGCGTTGGCGCTATTAAATGCCAATAATTTAGGTATCATCACCTCCTCAGCTGCTGGCAATGCTACCGCTGCACTACCCAATACTATTGGTCGTGTGAACAATATTGCTCCATGGTTAATTACGGTTGCCAACTCTTTTCATGGCCGGACGGAATCCAATGATGTATCGGTTCTGAGTCCCTTGCCTGTACCAGATTTTTTGCTGGAATTATATGCATTAATCGCTGATGGTGTTTCAATGATGGTGGATATAAATGCCAAGATATTTTATGCCCGAGATATTAACCTAAATAATGAAGATGGATGTTTGCCTTGGAACGCTTTAGACTTTGAGAATGCCGTTGCCTTAATTAAATCAGATAATTGCAGCAATGAATTAAAAGTGCAAAATGCGCAGGATGCTGGCGCCAATGCAGTCATCATATTTAATGCTGGTTCAGGCCTGCCTTTTACTATGACAGGCATCAATACACCAACTATCCCCGCTGTTATGATTGGACAATTAGATGTTGCGAATAATATTATTAGTCATATTCAATCAAACTCACCCACTGACACAATCATTGAGATTTTGGCGGAGACTAAACACAAGATTGTTGATGAATTAGGCTTTGTGCTTTATCACAGTTCGTTGCGGGGCCCCACACAATATAATATAAGCAAGCCAGATATCAGTGCTCCAGGAACCAATATTTTTGCGGCTATTGCCGAACTTGGACAGGCCGCTCCGCAGTACTTTACAGTCACGGGCACATCTCAATCTGCAGCGGTTGTCTCAGGTGCGCTGGCTCTTTTAAAAAATATTCGCCCCAATTGGAGTCCATCAGAACTGAAGTCAATTGTTATGCTCAGTGCTCAAAATGGAATGACTCACGAAGATGAAAGCGTAACAAACACTGATGATATCGGTTCGGGTATGTTAGATTTATCCAGCGCCGCAAACTCCGTTTTGGCACTTGATGAATCGTTTAACAATTATATCAATGCCAACCCAGACATTGGCGGTCAGCCAGAGACTTTAAATATCGCCAGTTTAAGGAACATCCAATGCTCATTAAGCTGTAGCTGGGTCAGAACACTAACGAATAAAGACATCATCTCACATACCTGGGATGTCAGCACTCAAACTGACATCGATTCTGAAATAATTGTTTCTGAAAGCAGTTTCAGCTTATTAGCTGGAGAAAGTATTACGCTTAATATTGATTTTAACTGGTTAGCAGGTGACTTAAATCAATACCGATTTGGAGAAATAACCTTTACAGATAGCAATGATGAAACACCTCAGGCGCAGCTAAGCATGGTTGTTTATCAGTATGATTTGATTTTTAGTCATGGATTTGAATGATTTTGTTTACCATTCGGGTTAAAATCCACGCCTCATAAAAACTAAAAAGCTCAAAAGCAGCAACAGCTAATGAATAATACCAACAATCCTGATGGCCTTAGTTACAAAGATGCTGGCGTAGATATCGATGCTGGCAACCAACTGATAGAAAAAATCAAACCCGCAGTCAAAGCAACCCACCGACCTGGTGTCATGGGGAATATAGGTGGTTTCGGCGGTTTGTTTGATTTATCCAAACTCAACTACAACAATCCCGTATTGGTCTCAGGCACCGATGGTGTCGGCACAAAGCTAAAACTTGCCAGCATGATGAATGATCATTCGACCATTGGTATTGATTTAGTCGCCATGTGTGTTAATGATATCATTGTTTTGGGCGCTGAACCTCTGTTCTTTTTGGATTATTATGCCTGTGGGCATTTAGATACAGATGAAGCGGCTGCGGTTATTAGGGGCATTGCCGATGGCTGCAAACAGTCAGCCTGTGCATTGATTGGTGGTGAAACCGCAGAAATGCCTGGCATGTATAAAAAAGGCGACTATGATTTAGCAGGGTTTGTGGTTGGCGCTGTTGAAAAAGATGCGGCAATAACAGGAGAAAACATCAATGAGGGTGATGTGATCATTGGCATTGCTTCTTCTGGTCCGCATTCTAATGGATATTCTTTAATCAGAAAAATTCTGGAAGTTAACAACACAGATTTAAATGAAATACTCGGTGAAAAAACCATCGGACAACAATTGCTGAAACCTACCACAATTTACGTTAAACCATTATTGGAATTACTCGATTCTGCGATAGAAGTCAATGGCATTGCACATATCACTGGTGGTGGTTTAATGGAAAACATCTCCAGAGTCATTCCTCAGGGGCTGGCAATAAGCATAGACTTATCCAGTTGGGATTGTCTGGATATTTTCAGTTGGCTACAGGAAAAAGGCCAATTATCTGACACAGAAATGCTGCGTACTTTTAATTGCGGAATCGGTATGACTATCATTATCAGTAAAGATGACAGCAATGACTGTCAAAATTTTCTCAATAATGCGGGTTTAAAATGTTGGGAAATTGGTTCTGTTCGCCAAGCAGAAGAACAAAAAGATGATGTGATTTTTTTCTAAAAATATGAGCTCCGCGTTTAATATTGTTGTGCTTATTTCTGGAACAGGTAGTAATCTAGCATCCATTATAGATAAACAACAACAGTACAATTATAAAGTCAGCCTGGTTGTCAGCAACCAGAAAAGTGCCAAAGGTCTGGATTTTGCAAAACAAAATAACATCCCTATTTTTACTTTTAATTGGGATAAAAGTGACAGGCTGTTGTTGGATGTACAAAATATCATCAGACAGCATAACTGTCAGTTAATTGTATTGGCGGGTTTTATGAAAATACTTCCCAGTCCTTTTATTGATGAATTCAAACAAAAAATAATCAACATCCATCCATCTTTGTTACCTAAATACCCTGGCTTAAATACGCATCAGCGTGTTATTGACAACAAAGACCAAACACATGGTGCCAGCGTTCACTATGTTAATGCGCAGTTAGATGCGGGTGAAATCATCAGCCAAACCAGCATTAACGTTGATTTAAACAGCAATGCCGAATCTCTTGGCAAGCAGCTGTTGTTCAGGGAACATTCACTTTTGCCCTATACAATACACCTGATTGGTCAAAATCGTGTAGAATGGCGAGATGATAAATTATATTTTGACCATAAAATATTAACAACCCCGATAATTATTTATGATTAAAAAAGTACTGATTTTAATAGCGATAAGCTTTAATACTTATGCCCTGGATTTATTTAAGGCAGAATACGAAGTCTATAAAGATGGCAAAAAAATTGGCCTCAGTAATACTGAATTAACTGAGAACGCACCTTTTTTCACCATCACAGATAATACAAATGGCACACATGGCATGGCATCTTTTCTTGGCTTCAAGCGTCATGAGACGACTCCTTTTACTGAAAAAAATAAACAGTTTTTGCCTGAATCCTATGAAATGAAACAAAAAGTTGCCTTCAATAAACGTCAGTCGGAGTTTCAAGTCGATAGTGAAAACCAGATGGCGTATGGTAGCTATAAAGGTGATGACTGGCAGATGAAAACCCCTGCTGTCTTTTCCACCACTAATTTGGTTTCTCTCAATTTATTCACTGACATCTGCGCAGGAAAAACATCTGGATTAGATTATCAGGTTTTAAAAGATGGTAAAATTAAAAACTACAGCTTTAAAATAACCTCTCAAAAAGATGGCATTATTGAAGTGGACAAAGTTCACTCCAAAGCCTCCAGAATAACCAAAACGTGGCTGGACAAAAACCAAAAGTGCTTACCTGTAAAAACCTATCACATAGAAGAAGGTGAGGACTCTGTTGAAACCAAGTTGATTAAAGTGATGTTCAATTAATGTATTTATTCAGTGTATTTTGAATGGCAGCTTAATCTAACTGAACAGTTACTAAATAATAATGTATTAAGCGATTTAATATTGAATAATTTCAAATGGTTTTGCTGATTTTAATTTTTCAATCAACTCTAAACAATGAGCCTCAGATCGACATGATAGCATAATCTTGTTCTTTCCCTGTTTCAGGCCATTATGAATTGACAAGCCACCCGCCATGTTACAGATAATCTTTAATTCACCAATTATTTTAGGACGTCTATACTTTGCCATATCTCATTTTAACGGATATTATTCATCATCCTTATAAAATCTTTCCCGAATCCTATAAGTTATTTCATTAATGGTTTCTAGATTTGGGCTATCAGGTAAAATGGATTGTTCAAATGCTTTTTCCATTTGAACTTGTCTTTCGTTTGCCATTATTAATAAGTCTTCGTATTCATAAGAGCCACTTTTAGTGCTGAGCAAAAAATCTCGATTGGAACGTTTGACATTGACCTGGTTTTGTTGGGCAATTTCGATAGCCATTTCTAATAAGCGGAAAGTGTGCATCATGTTTTTGGCATCATAGTTTTTACCGTGACTTTGGGTGTTCTCATAACGCGCCTGGTTACGATTTTTGACCCATTGCCAATATTCTTTGTATTCTTTACAGTATTTAGAGTAACCATCCTTATTGAAATACATCAATACTTGCTGCTCCTGGTCTTTGGGAATTGAACTGAGACTGATATCATTTGAATCACTGTTGCGTATTATACCTGCATAGTTAATTTCTTTTGAGTGATGCAGACCATAAACATTTTTCATGTGTGTTATTTTAGTTAAACCACAATTTTGTTGTTGCCATTGATTGTGCTGTAAATATTTTTCCAGAGAAATAGAATTTTTATTATAATTGACATAACAAAAGGACAAGACTGTTTTACGCTCTTTGTTCATTGGGTTTACTATTTTCTTCTTTAAACCTTTGGCTTTTTTTATTTGTGAAATTGCAAATCTTCCAAAAGTGTTTTTGCATAGCTTTGAAAGAATTAACTCAGATTTAATTTTATTTAAAAATCTATGTTTAAATATAATAGATGGCTTGGGCGTATTGAGCAGTTCTAAAATATTGGGATTATTCATTGATAATAACTGCATAAAACGACTAAACTCATAGAAGACAATATCATTTGTTTCATTACTGACTTGTGGTGTGTAATCCAGGCCATAAAAATCCTTTTTCGGCAACAAGAAGACCCCTTTAATATCTGTATCTGACTCTGGTGTTTCCAGTCCATAGGCGCGGCTACCACTGATGCATTCAAGAATGATTAAATTGTTTTTTCTTAAATAATTTATATCCACGATTAACTATGGTAATGATTTGATAAAGAAGGTATTTAATTTTTCAATATCGCATATTGCAACGGGTAAATCACCGGCCTGTTTCCTTGCATGTATGATGTTGTCATTAATAAACTCCAGTATTTCACCATCTCCTTCATGTAAATAAGATTCGCTAATGGTTGCTTTTAGCTCAATTAAAGATTCGATTCTTTTGATAATTGATTCATCTATATTTAAAACATATAGCATATTTTGGAACTCTATCGGTGGCATTTTATCCTTAGTGATAATCCATCTACATGCCGTGGCTGCACGTAAAGCGTAAAAGAATTTTTTTAGTTTGTACTGTTTGTTGTCAATTATATCACTATAACTTCTTTTGGCTAAACCCAGATAATGATGCAAAGTTGCTCTACGAGAATAACACGGCGTGGCGATAGCCATGATTTCATTCAGGAATGATGTATCGGCTTGGTAAATGATCGGCGATTGAATGCGTTCTAATAAAGCGGCATTGGATTTCATCAATAAGCGTAAACATTTACGCAAATCCCAACCTGAAAAGTCTAAATCATTGTTCTCCAACATTATTT
>JAESTH010000224.1 GCA_016763695.1 Alcanivoracaceae bacterium | reverse complement strand
GCTTGGTATTGATACATGCCTTTAAGAATATCAGCTTCAATACCTTTGGGCATTTCTGGATGTTGGTAGTTTTCATTTAACAGGGTGATGAAAAAATATATGTCTTCATCATTGCCATACATTCTCTGTAAACCATTCTGGATGATTACCGCCACTTCATAAGAGAAGGTTGGATCGTAAGACACACAGTTAGGTACGGTGGCGGAAATCTGGTGGGAATGACCATCTTCATGCTGTAATCCTTCACCATTTAAGGTGGTGCGTCCTGAGGTGCCGCCTAATAAGAAGCCTTTGGTACGCATGTCACCAGCGGCAAAACATAAATCACCAATGCGCTGAAAGCCAAACATGGAGTAATAGATAAAGAAAGGAATCATAGCCACACAGTAATTGGCGTAAGCAGTACCTGCTGCTATCCATGATGACATGGCTCCAGCTTCTGAGATGCCTTCCTGTAATACTTGTCCATCGACGCTTTCTTTGTAGTACATTAATTGCTCAGAATCTTCAGGGGTATATTTTTGCCCCTGATGAGAGTAAATGCCCAATTGACGGAACAGGCCTTCCATGCCAAATGTTCGGGCTTCATCTGCCACAATCGGTACAATATGTGGTGCTAATGCTTTATCACGCAATAAAATAGCCAGTGTACGCACGAAAGACATGGTGGTTGAAAACTCTCTTTCACCTGAACTTTTCATGATACTGGCAAATTTATCCAGAGCAGGGATTGACAAGGCTTTGTATGACACTTTACGCTGCGGTAAATAACCACCCAGCTCCGCTCTGCGTTTTTTCAGGTATTGAATTTCAGCAGAATCCTCAGCAGGTTTGTAATAAGGCACTTCATCCAAATCTTCATCAGCTATGGGCACGTTGAACTGATCTCTAAAGTGTCTGATCGCCGAGGTTTTCATTTTCTTTTGTTGATGGGTAATATTTAAACCCTGGCCAGCATCGCCCATACCGTAACCTTTTACGGTTTTGGCCAATATTACGGTTGGTTGACCTTTGTGTTGGTTGGCCTCGGCATAAGCCGCATACATTTTGTGCGGGTCATGACCTCCACGGTTTAAACGCCACACATCTTGGTCACTCATATTGGCAACCATTTCTTTTAATTCCGGATATTTACCAAAGAAATGTTCACGCACATAGGCACCATCTTTTGATTTGTAGTTTTGATAGTCACCATCTACGGCTTCTTCCATGCGTTTTTGCAACAGTCCATTATGGTCTTTGGCTAATAATGGATCCCAATATCCGCCCCAAATGACTTTTATGACGTTCCAGCGTGCTCCGCGGAAAATGCCCTCCAACTCCTGAATAATTTTACCATTACCACGAACAGGGCCATCCAGTCTTTGTAAATTACAGTTGACTATAAAAACCAGGTTATCCAGTTTTTCTCGCCCCGCCATGGAAATTGCACCTAATGATTCTGGTTCATCAGTTTCTCCATCACCTAAAAAGCAGTAAACCTTTTTATCAGTAACCGGTATTAAGCCTCGGTGTTGCAGGTATTTCATAAAACGTGCCTGGTATATGGCCTGCAAGGGCCCAAGCCCCATGGATACGGTGGCAAATTGCCAATAATCAGGCATCAACCAGGTATGCGGATAAGAAGCCAGGCCTTTACCATCTACTTCTCGTCTAAAGTTATCTAAATCTTCTTCGTTAAAACGTCCTTCTAAAAATGAACGGGCATAAAATCCCGGAGCACAATGTCCCTGTACATACAAGAGATCTCCACCACATTCATGATCGGCGCCTCTGAAGAAGTGGTTAAAACCAACATCATAAATAGTGGCAGCAGAGGCGAAACTGGCAATGTGTCCACCCAAAGCTCCTGGGCGACGATTGGCTCTTATCACCATTGCCATGGCATTCCAGCGGATGATGGCACGGATCTTCCATTCAATTTCATTGTCACCAGGCGACATTTTCTCTTGTCCAGAGGGAATGGTATTAAGATAGGCTGTGGTCGCCTGATAGGGAAGATGACCACCAGAGCGTCGATTCAAATCGATTAATTGTTCAATTAAAAAATGCGCACGTTCAGGTCCTTCCTGAGCAATGACTGCGGTAAGTGCATCCAACCATTCGCTGGTTTCTTGAGAATCAATGTCTATTTTATTTGTTATTTCGTTCATTTATTTACTCACTTTACTTTGTCTGTCTTGTTCTGTTTTTTCATCTGTCTTATTCTGAGCATCCACAACGGCAATGGTGGTCATATTGATGATACGCCGCACCGATGCTGTCGGGATTAATACATGGGCAGCCTGCTTGCAACCTAATAGTATAGGGCCAATGGTGACGCCTTTGGTGAAACATTTTAGCATGTTGATAATCGCATTAGCAGTATCTAAATTGGGCATGATGAATAAGTTGGCTCTGCCTTTTAGTTGTGAATTGGGAAAAAGCTGTTCGCGCAATTGCGGAATCAGGGCAATATCTGCCTCCATTTCACCTTCAATTTCCAAATGCGGGGCTTTTTTATGTAAAATCTCTAAGGCCTTGCGCATTTTCTTGGGGCTTTTTCCGCCTCTGGAACCAAAGCTGGAGTATGACAATAATGCAATGCGTGGCGTTTTACCAAAGTCTCTTAGTTTTTCAGCGGCCAGCATGGCTGTTTCGGCTATTTCTTCAGCATCTGGATTAGGGTTAACATAGGTATCACAGAAAAAGAAGTTGCCATATTCGGTAGAAATACCACTCATGGTTGCCGTATGTTCGACACCATCACTCATGCCTAATACATCAGTTATATGGTTGAGCACTTTTGGAAATCTGCCTGTTAATCCCGCTAACATGGCATCAGCTTCACCACGTTTGACCATCAAAGCGGCGATAACAGAAGAGCGTGTACGTACTATTGCTTTGGCAATCTCTGGAGTGACCCCATGTCTTTGCATGATCTTATGGTATAACTGCCAATATTCTCGATAACGTGAATCATCTTGAGGGTTAACCAACTCAAAGTCTTTGCCAATGGTTAAATCAATGCCAATTTTATTGATTCTGGCTTTAACCACTTCCGGTCTGCCAATAAGAATAGGCTTGTTGGCTAATTTGTCATCTATGACTGTTCTCACAGCACGCAGAACCCTTTCATCTTCACCTTCCGCATAAACAACCGTTTTGGGATTGTTGCGGGCTTTGTCAAATATGGGTTTCATCATCAAACCACTTTTGAAAACAAAGTAACTGAGGATCTCTTTGTATTCCTGCATGTTTTCAATGGGTTTGGTAGCCACTCCCGAGTCCATCGCTGCCTGTGCTACTGCTGGGGCGACATACAGCAATATGCGTGGGTCAAAGGGTTGGGGTATCAGGTATTCTCTGCCAAAG
>JAESTH010000223.1 GCA_016763695.1 Alcanivoracaceae bacterium | reverse complement strand
TACTGGTGTCCATTTCTGTAAAAGAATCGGTACCGAGCAATGTGATTGTGACGGGTATGTTGTTTAGTTCTGCATCACCCGGGTTGTTTAATGTGTAGTCGATGACAAAATCATCACCCAAGATGATGTTTGTTGGTGTATTTGCTATTTGTCCCTGTAATTCTAGTCTTTGCTGTGCAGCAAGGACATTAAAAGGCCAGGATAGAATTTGCTGGTCGTTGTTGGCATTAAACTCCAGTTGTAGCAGGTAGTCTCCTGCATCCTGTGCCTGCCACTGGCTGTTTAAAACGGTGCTAAAGTCTGGCAACATTAATGGTAATGATGTGACTCTGGACCAGATGAGTTGCTGGTTATTATTGAGTATTTTCCATGTGACGCTGCCAGTTTGTGGGATGTTACCATGGCTATAATTAATGCTGGCACTAAATTGCAGGTTATCATTGACGCTGATGGTGCTGTCTGGCACATCCAGTGTTAACTGAAACTGGGCAAATGACTGTAGTTCTATTTGTCTGTGT
Source organism: Alcanivoracaceae bacterium (assembly GCA_016763695.1). GTDB lineage: Bacteria > Pseudomonadota > Gammaproteobacteria > Xanthomonadales > Marinicellaceae > NORP309. The sequence goes on along the minus strand of JAESTH010000223.1, from coordinate 4,057 downwards.
TGCTCTTGAATGATGCTGCCATTTTCTGCTATTAATTGAGCCGTTAGTTGGTAGATTCCTGAAAAAACAGCGCGAGTATCCCAGTTGTCATTTATGTTGAAGCTGTGGTTGTTGGCCAGGTCGGTGATTGTATACTGTTGCGGGTTGCCTATTGGGAAACCGTTTTCATCACTGATATCCAAACTGATGCTGCCATTGAAATTTTCTGCGGGATTGAAGACGCTGAGGGCTATAGCCACAGTTTGGTCCGGGATGACCTGTTCGGGTGTAACAAACATTTGCAGGATGGGATCGAGATTTTCCAGTACCCTCAGGGTTTTATAGGCGCTGTTGTTGTTTTCGTTGTTTTCTGCTATCAGGTTTTGTGCATCCAGTCTGATTTGTAATAGGTAATCACCAATCATGACATGCTCACCTATATCTATAAATACAGACTGACTATCACCAGCAGCCAGGCTGATGGTGTTTTGTTGTAACTGGATTGTGCTAAGGCTACCATCTGGCAGGGTTAGCAAGACCTGTATTTCTGCATCAATAATAGCTTGATCACCGATGTTTTTCACTATGGCGGAGGCAACGAAGGGACGACCTTGTAGGGCATTTTCTGGTGAGACAATGATATCACCTGAATTGACCAGTATATCAGCCAGACCTGTTGCTGCCACTTCGATAATAATGGCTAATGATGGTTGCGATGCAATACCTGAATCATCACGTGCTATGGCGTGTAGCTGGTTTGTTCCTGCATTGAGTATGATACCATTAAAGTTGAATCCTCCTGGGCTGGAGAGCCTGGTGATTGCGGTATTTGTGATGATTTCTATGCCATGCTCTTTGTTCCAGATTAGCTCTATAATGTTGTAGTCACTTTGGTAGACTTGTTGTGTTGTCTGGCTGGCAAAGTCATAGATGAAGACTGCGCAACAATCTTTTTGATAGGCCATTTGGCTGCCATCAGCAGAAAAATGTGCCCTCTTGTATGAAGCCACTGTTAATGGTAATGCGCTTATTTGCTTATCATTAACATTGAAGCTGAATAGTTTTTGATTGCTGTTAAACTTATCATAAATAAGGGTATTGTTATCTATGGACCAGTCCAGTGAGTTTTGGCTACCAAAGTCACTGTCGATCATGCTTAATGTTTGTGTCGCTAGGTGGTAGAGGTACAGTTCTCCAGTATTGGCATCGTTGATAAAAGCTATATATTTGCCATCAGCTGACCAGGCGATAGCGTTATTATGGGTTGAGATATCACCTGTCAGAGCAATGGCAACTGCGCTGGAATCACTGACATCAAACAGCCATAATCCGGCACTAGTCTGTGCGGTTTGTGGATCGGTATAATCACCTTGATAGAATATGAAATTTTCATCAGGTGATGGTATGGCACTATTGATGTTATCTGCACTTATCAATTGGGTTATTTCTATCAGGCTGGTATCGTAGCTGCTGAGTTTTATGCCACCATTTTGATCGTCATATAATATCAGGTAAAGCAGGTTGCCTGTATCGTTCCAGCTGAAGTCGATGGTTTCTAAAAAGCGGCTGTGCCGTTCATTATTGATGATGTTTTGGCTGATAAAGTCTTCATAATCGTTGCTGTAGGCATACCAGTCACCCCTTTTACTCAAACGCACTTTATTAATGCTATCAGACAGGGTTTGTGAATCAGCACTGTAATCAGTTTCGGAGCTTACGGTGGTTTGATAGACATCATTTATATAAAGATCAATCAAAACACCTGGATCAGAAATACCTGCAATATTTGTTATGTTGGTATTGAGGCTGATTGGGGTCGCATATACCGTTGGTGAGGTGATGACTGGCGTTGTTGCTGGGACACTGTCTAGCGGTATGGCAGAAACTTCATTTGAGTAAGCGCTTTCGTTGTTAAATTCATCAACCGCTACTACCACGTAATAGTAAGTTGTGCCATTTGATACGCTGTTGTCTTCATAATGGTTGGCGGTGCTTTCGGCAATTTTGCTATAGTTATTTGCCGCAGTCAGGGAGCGATAAACATTATAATGGTGTAATCGGTCAGATTGCAGCGTTTGCCAGTCTAATATTAATAAACGGCCAGTGAGGGCTGGATAGATGTTGAGATTTTCTGGTATTGGTAGCGCCTGTTGCTGAATGTTTATGTTGATGATATTTGATTTTTCTGAATTATTTGCTACCGCATCAACTGCTTTTATATGGTAGTTATATTGTCCATTTGCCAAGCCTGAATCGGTGTAGCTTAGGATGGTTTCATCGGCAGTGATATGGATTAATTCATCGTTTCTGAATATCCAGTAGCTGGCAACATCGGATGAAGCACTGGCACTCCAGTTAAGTTGTACATTGTTTATTGCTATAATTTCGGCACTGAGGGTAACGGCCTGTGGAGCAATCACATCACCAATGGTCAGTTCGATACTGGCTGTTGGGGCGCTTTCAAACCCCAGGCTGTTGATTGATGTGAGCTGATAGTTATAAATCCCATCTGTTTCAGGCAGGTTTATGGCTGTTTGTGCTGTTAGTGGCTGATGCTTTATGGTTAATTCTGATAAACGAATATTTTCAAAGACCGCAGGTGGGCTGTTGATGAGCAAGCGTACTTTGTCTGTTAAGTAAGGTAGATCGGTTGTCACGCTCACCACACTCTGGTCACTGGCAGTTAGATCCGCCACTGTGATCCAACCAACGCTTGACATATATTGAATTTGATAGGCACTTGGTGAGTTAACGGCAAAACTACCTTGATGCCAGTTGAGCTCTATCTCCATCAACCAGCGTGGCTGATCAAGGCCCAGTAGTAGGTAGGTTGGACTGCTATCGGTTAGATCGGAAAAGGATGGGCTCCAGTCTGTCTGGATATCAGCATCACCCACATCTGCGGCAGTATAATCTCTGGAGCTGGCCTGGTAATCGATACCGGTTGTCAAGCGTGATTGTGGATAGATGGGCTGCCCATTTCTATAAGGCAGGTAGGCAAAGCTGTCATTATCTGCCGCCTGCCAGCTGAGTTGACTGTCCAAGTTGTTGGCTGTTGCCTGGAAATTGAGTGGACTATTGGCTATTGGGCTCAGTGCTAGTTGTATGGTACTGGTTTTACTTTGATGTGACGCACTGAGCTGTTGCTTGGCACTTATGCTATTTATACCTGTTTGCAAATCAATTAATGGGCTGATGAAGTCATGGCCGGTGCTCAGTGAGATATCTGCCAGTTGACTGCTGCCACTGTTGTTTTGTATGGATAGTTTTATGTTTCCCAGCTGGTTGATTGCTGAACCAGCTATTTGGGTCTGTGCTGGCAATAATAATGGTGAGAAAGGTTGCTGTAATTGTATTGAAAATACCTGTAGCTTTTCTATTGTTGTGGTTGCTGACTCGTTATTGGCGTTGTCTATGGCAAGGATCTGGTAGCTGTACTCGCCGTCCTCAAGACCGTTATCAATGTAGCTGTTATTGGCGATGGCGCTGTTTGTCAACAGTGTGCTTTGAGCATTGATTATTCTATTGACTATATAGCCCTGTAAATCGGTTTCTGTATTATTGTCCCAGTTCAAGGTGATTTGTCCACCCTCAATATTGGCAGTCAAATTGCTGATGGCAGCTGGCGCGCTTAGGTCGGCATATTCAACTGTTATTTGTGCTGGGCTGGCATCCGTTTGTGCACTGGTATCTGTGGCGGTGGCTTTTAGGTAGAGGTTGCCAAAGCCCAAGTTGAGTTCAATTGGGTTGATGGTGACCTGATAAGGTGTCTGTAAATCTGTGCCTAAATCTTGCCAGATGCTGTTATCTGTTGAGTAGGCAAAGGTGATTTCTGCCAGATCTGTGTCAGCACTGCCTGCTACAAATAGTATGGGAGCCTCAAATTTCTGTCCACTAATGGGCGAAATGATATGGGTATCTGGAACCCTAGCATTGATTGTGATGGCTGCATCGCTACTTAAGGCACTGAGGTTGCCAGTGGCATCTATGGCAATGATATTGAAAATATGGTTACCATCATTGAGGTTTTCGGCAATAAAACTGGTTTGACTGATGGCATTGGCGATGCTGTGGTTGC
>JAESTH010000222.1 GCA_016763695.1 Alcanivoracaceae bacterium | reverse complement strand
TTGTGTACTTTTTGAATCTTCTTCACAAGCAAAATAGGTGGCACGAACAATGTTTTGTACATCATCACCAAACTCTAGACTTACGTCATATTTATGTTTCACCTTTAAATTATTCATTTTTTGCTCCTCAATTAACAACAACAGCCAGCAGTGGCTAAACAACCGAAAGTTCCACCAAAAGTACCAGCACTACCTAGGCAACCAAAGGTATCAATACATTTAGCTAGATCGCCTGATTTTGAGTCTTGTGACTCGTCACAAAAGTATGTTGATCTTTCAACTAAGTTTATTTCAGCATTAAGATTAATTGTTAAATCAAAATCATGATTTATTTTTTTGTTTTTTTGCATTTTATAATCTCCAAAATTATTGGTTAAAATATAGTTAAACTTGTTTAAGAATTATCAGAATAAATCAATAACAGGTTTAACCGCATCACCTTAAATTTTTAGGATTATTAAATTATATATTTCTTAAATTAAACTTATATATAATCACTAAAAAAAATATCTGTCGTTGAATTTTCTTGATTGTAGCCAAAAAATTATCAAAGATCAGCTTTAGTTTCTAATCTAAGGTTCAGCTAAATATATGTGACAATCTTTCATATGTCAATACAAAAATGTGCATCAAGGTACATAAAAATAATGATTTTACAAATAATAATCATAAAAAATATGAGAATTAAATTCAGGTAAATGTAATAAATAAAATAAAAGTAGAATTATTAACATAAACAAGTGTATAATGATTCATGCAATTATTAAAAGTAAACTAATTAACATAAAATAGAACTCGTAATTATTTTTATTCGAAATTTAAGAATAAAAATGTTTTGGAATAATTTGAGATAATTAGAAAAATTTATACTTATTTGAACGATATTATTCGGTAATCTCAAAAAGCTATAGCTGTTACTTGTAAAAATTAGCTATTAAAAAGAAGTTTTAATTGAAAACAAATGTAGTGATTTTTACTAAAATAAAATTTTCTAAACTGGGAGATTTTATAGTACTACTCATTGTCTAGACCAATTTTCATTTTAATTTAAGATATAATTCTTTCCGATTAATTTACATAATTGTTAATGTTTCCATCAACATATTTGGTGGAGATTTTTAAAATTTAGCCATATTTTTCATTATTTTCAGAGTTTAAATAAATTTCTCTTAGTCTCTAATAATCTAGTAATTGAGGATAACTTTCAAAGTGATAAAATTTTAAATATTCATCTAGGCCTTTACTACTCGCACACTATTATATTCTTTTAGATAGTGTCTGACCGAGAAAGGAAATCGTAGCGAAGTTTACTCCCAACCGGTTATTTTAATTGTTGCCAAATTGGTTTAGTTAATTAGCATCTGATAGGGCTCTGTGATTTATGAGTTATAAAAGTTAAAAATATCTTCGAGCCTTTCAAGTCCATTGTTAATAGCAAAATTAATAATTGCATTTATCGAGATATATGGGTTTATAATAAAGATCAGTGTGATGGAAGGCCATCAATGCATCATGCACCAGTCATAAGTTAGTTGTCGCCAAATCAGTCAAGCTAGTTGTCGTCTAATATAAAAGTCTGGTTTTGAGCATTATTTTGGATTATTTGAGGAAAATACCGTGAAATTTGACGAGAATAAGGTGGTGTAAGACAAAATCCAGCTTTTCCGTAGTAAATTATTCTTTCTCGGTCAAGCACTTGTTAATTAATCACAATATTTGAACAATGCAGGCTTGATATTACTACACTAGTCATGATTTCATGTCAAATTCGTAACATTTTAACCTTTTGGTTATTATCGAAAAAGCGATAAGCTCACAAATTTTACTGATTATTCCCATCTGATTCAGTAATTTATCTGTTAAATCACCACTTTTCAGAGAGTCACTACGAGGGTAGTGACTCAATTTTGTTATTTAATTACTGTTAATTTAACAACAACAACCAAAACAACCAAATGTACCAAGTGTACCACCAAATGTACCTGCTGAGCCAAGAGTGCCACCACAATCAAAACCGCCGTCATCTTTTATCGGTTCTACAGAGGTTTCAAAATAATTCGCTCGATCAATTTTGTGTATCGAGCCTTGTAAATCAATAGACATATCGAATTTATGTTTTATGTTTTTCATTTTTTTTCTCTATTTTATTATATTAACAACAACAACCAAAAGTACCAAATGTACCAGCTGTACCACCAAAAGAGCCAAGTGTTCCAACAGTACCGGCACAATCAAAGCCACCATCATCTTTTATAGGTTCTACAGTAGTTTCAAAATAATTCGCTCGATCAATACTATGTATTGTGTCTTGTAAATCAATACTCATATCAAATTTATGTTTTATGTTTTTCATTTTATTCTCTCTATTTTATTATATTAACAACAGCAACCAAAGGTACCAAAAGTCCCTAAAGTGCCACCAAATGTTCCTGCTGAACCGACAGTACCAGCACAATCAAAGCCGCCATCATCTTTTATAGGTTCTACAGTAGTTTCAAAATAATTCGCTCGATCAATGCTATGAATCGTGCCCTTTAAGTCAATGCTCATATCAAATTTATGATTTATGTTTTTCATTTTTATTCTCTCTTTTTATTTTATTTTATTAAATCAACAACAACAACCTGCTGTAGCTAAACAACCAAATGTACCGCCAAAAGTGCCAGCACTACCGAAGCAACCAAATGAATCAATTGCGGCAGAATCATCTTTCAATGTTGCACTGGAGTCACCAAAGTATGTGGATCTTTCAAGTAATGTTATCTCATCACTCAGGTTAATTGTTAAATCGAAGTTGTGGTTAATTTCTTTTGCATTTTGCATTTTGCATCTCTCCAAAATAATGGTTAAATAATAGCAAAACATAGTTAGAAATTATTAAAAACCTGATGAATCAATAACTAGTTCTGCTGTTTCACCTCAAACTAAATCATCTTTTTAATAAAATTATTAATGACAATAGTCTTAGATATACGGTATTTGTTTTAAGTATTTTTAAGAAATCCCAATAAAAAATTTGAATGGATTTAATCTAAGTGTGGACAAAAATATATGTTATTAATCAAGAAATGTCAATCACAAATGTTCATCTATGTACATAATTGTTGAAAAAATGTATAAATAAGAACAACAAAACTGTTTGGGGTGGTTAATTTAAATATTGGTGGGTTATTGTTTATTTATTCAAGGTAATGTGCTTTTCAGTCCAAATTTAAGAAAAAAAATTTAGACGAGTTTAAGATATTTTGACATATTAACTCTGCGACATAATACTGCAGGGTTAATAATAGATGGTTCAAAGGTAGGTTTACAAGGATGATGAAACCCCAACTTTCAATTGTCAGAGCAGGCCAAATCCTGCGGCAGCTGGTGCCATTACCACAAATGCCATTACACTATCACCTTTTGTCCAGAGGGTAAAACTGGACGATAGTATTTGTTAGTGTGTCATGTGAAACCTTTTCATGGATGAGTGGGTTTATTTGTGGGTTTTCTATATTTAATAAGGCATATTGACCTCATTTTAAAGAATAGTGGTGTACCTTCAATTGATATAAGGTGTTATTTTGCCAAAGTCATTGTTTTTCCTATAAAAAGATATTCCATAAAAAGTACAAACAAATAGATGTGGGTAAACCCCTATTTTGGTGTTGGAAATTTGATATGTGCCTTTCATTTCTATTTTTTCAAAAAACTTAATCCTTATAATAAGTCCCAAACAAAATATCACAAATAGGATAAGTGATATTGAAATTGTAACGCGCCATCAACTTCTGATTGTGATGATGTAAATGTAATCGACGTAGTTTTTTAAAGCCAGGGATATGCATCACCCATGAATCCTCAGCACAATGGTAGGCAAAATGAAACCACTCGTAGTTGAGAAAATAGGCGACACCAGTTACGACAAATAACCAGGCAACATTGCTACTGAATAACCAGGATAACAAAAACCATATGGGAGAACCAAATAAGCCAAAGAAAAATACAGTTAAACTAATTGGAAACAACACCGCTTTATAATCTCGTGATTCACCAAAAGGCATGTGCTTATCAGTAAAAAAAACATGATGTTCTTTACTGTGTCGCTGGTAAATCATTTGTAGTGGTTTTCTTAAATGATGCATAGGGCCTTTATGACCCCAATATTCAGCAAGATTTGCATACAAAAAAGTCAAAGGAATAGTGAGCCATTGCAGCCCATGCACATGATCAAGCATAATAATACCAAAGTAGATGATAGTAATCGAAATCACGGTAGTCAACATGAAATGTACCCAACCAATATAATAAGCAGGAATATTTTTACTGCGGAATTCTTGTCTGAATTTTTCAATAGCAGTATTGGAATTATTCATAAGAGCCTATCAGATATTTTAAGTAAAATTAGTATAGCATAAAAATCAACTTAAAAAGATCCAGTGCATTATTTCAAATTAGTTATGATGCTAATCTAAATTTCATAAATGATGCTATTTGAATGAAGGGTATGAAATATATCTCGCCAGTTGTAACTGTTATCTTTCAAGTAAAACAACAAGCCTTTTTAATAAAAATAATAAACGCATCTTATTGATTATTAATATAATTTTTACCATGGTCAGGTTTTGGTAAGAATTGTCAAGTTAACAGTAAGAACTTCATTCAGAACAAATGTTAATCTAGTCGCAGCATTTAAATAGTTCGGTATAACTTTAATATTAGCAAAAAATAAGCAATATAATAAGGTGATTTTTTTGTGCTTACATTGAGAACTATTTGTATTTTATTAACAATATAACAAAGGTTTTTTATGAGTGATATTAGATACAATCAGGTAAGACAAAAAGGCTCGCACAATTCTTATCAACGTTCTGAAGGATACCCAGATCAGGCATTATACTGGAGAATACGTTCATTAGAGATCGATATACATAACAGCAATAACAGCGATAGCTGGCCACAACTTAACGGACAATGGTACGTTTATCATACCTCAAGTGATGATGGAACATCAGTGAATACATTAAGTGATGCGCTGGATGTACTTTGGTCTTTTCATCAGGCTGTGCCTGACCATGAAGTTATCACCATCTGGCTGGATCTTAAAGACAGTTTTGTGGCAGCATCCAACCAAACACCTGAATCACTGGATAACTTATTGGTCACAAAACTTGGACGCAACAATATTTGGGGGCCTCCTGATTTAATTGGCTCTTCAGTTAATTTACAAGCTGCTGTTGCTGTCAGTAGCTGGCCAGCACTTGAGTCATTGCGAGGAAAGTTTATATTTGCCTGTACAACTGGAGATCTGTCATCAGCTGATTCACACCTCAATCAATACGTAGATAATGGTGCAACAGCAAACCAGAGATTGGCCTTTGTCGCACCAGAATTGACTTATCCAACAGATATTTATAGTTATGATTATGCGGTGATATTCAATCTCAGCTCAAGTCACATAGAACTGGCGCAAAACATCTACGATGCAGGCTTTATCAGCAGAGCTTATGGGCTGGATTCACAAAATAATTGGTGCAAGGGCTGGAACAGTTCAGTACATCATTTAACCACCAATAAAGTCAATGCCTTCGAAGATGAATGGGCGCGGACAGACCTAGTAGAAACAGGTTACCCATTTACCGGAATAAAGGTATCCCTGCCATCAAACTTAACAGAAGCAGGTGCACTTTATGCAATCAAAGTTAATTCGGGTGATATCTGGGGCAGTGATGATAGCTGTTTTTTTCAATACGATAATAACTCAGCTGTGCCAAATGGCGATATTGACTGCTTTGTTGGTAATCCCGAATCACATGTCAATAATTGGATTAAAGCTGGGATCATGGCAAGGGCATCAACCAGTAGTAGTTCATCCTATGTAGCCATACTACGCACAGGCAGCAACGGTATACGCATGCAATACCGCGATAGCGATGGTAGTAGTAGCGCTGCCATTGATGCACATATTGCTGATGGTATCAATGGAAAACCCATTGTTGATAGCAATACACCGATGTGGCTACGTCTATCTGTTACGGATAATGGAAAATCTGTTAATCGCAGTTACTCAATTGATGGCAATAACTGGATTTATATAGGTCAGGCCAATACTTCATCAGTCCTGTCATTGCAGGGTTGGGTCGCTAGTTCTCATTCAGATGGTGAGGTCAAATGGTTATTTGGTGGTATGCAGGCACCTGCAACAGGTCAGATAATTGGTGAAAATGCCAGCGGTAATTTTATTTCCTCTAGTGCAGAAGCGGTCAGTCTTGGGCCCAAAGATAGTAAATATCAATGTTCAAATAATTAGAAAATGCCACAAAAATAAATCATTGCACACTGGATCGGCATTTCCACAGTGCTTATATTAAAAACTTAAAAGGTAAAAATCATGAAAATCGTATCGATATTAAAAACAGCCACACCCCAATCACCCAATCTGACTTTTCAGTATACAGATACTGTTGATCAATATTTGGTCGGTGCCACACAATTGTATTATACATTTGGCAATAATGACCACCATGTAAAAAAAATTAAACTTAACATGGCTCCCAGTAATTCTGGTAATAATGTTAATGCATCAATCAGCATGACCTTAAATGATGACAGTGGCCATGATATCAGCTCATCATCGTATGTAGATGTTACCTGTCTGGCAGCATTGGGTCAAAACACCAATAGTAATGTACAGTTAACCAGTGATCTATCTTATCCTAGTGGTTCGTCTTCAAGTCCCATTGGTTTACAAAACAATACTTTTGTCAATGAGCCCATTATGGAAGGCTTTGAACTGGCTTATGACAACGATCATCATGTTAAACGTATTCATGCCAATGTCTCGGTTTCTGTCCAGCAGGGTAGTTCGGCCACACTTTCAGGCACGGCTGATATGTATGATGATTCTGGGAATTCTGCCACAACAAAAAGTTTGGAAGCAGGATATCTTGGTACTTATATCAATGGCAATGCCAGTGGCTTGGTGGCAATTGAACAGAGTTATCAAACCAATGCAGGTCTTCAGCATGTAGATTTATCAACTTATCTTGGTAGTAAAAACCTCACAGGAGCAGCGGTTTTTCTTAAAACATTTGATCTTTCATTTGGTGGTGATCATCACATGAAATCAATTACAGTTGGTGCCAGTGATGTTGCCTTTGATGGACAAAAAGTCAGTTTTACTCCACAAGCCAAGATGAAAGATGATAGTAGCCATAATGCCTCAGGTAGCGTAACTCTAATCATTATTGGTGCATGTGATCCAAACTAAATAAATATGGGGTCTTGGCTCCGTTAAATTTCAATAGAGCTGTTATTTTGCAGTGAGTCAGGCTCAATTTAGATGTGAAAAAGTAAACATATGGTTATATCCATATCTCTAATAAATAATAGTAAATATCAAGGCCTAAAATTATGTCAAACTCTGATTCTTCTGTTCCTGCCATACGTGGTTTTCAATTCGATTCTGGTGCCATCGGCAACCTGAAAAATAGTGTTAACCTCTTTCGTGGCGATGTCAATTTTCATCAAAAATTAATTGATCTCACCGCGAGACCTGGCAAACAGGAGCTTGATGTCAGTATTTCTATACTTTATCAAAGCAATGTTCATGATCAGACTCAGCGCTGGAACAGGGATTCAGCAACCGGGATATTGGGACTTGGATGGTCCTTGCCACTTGAAAGTATTGGTATGGATGAGTCCGCAGCCCTGAGCCCCGCAACCAAAAGTTATTACTACAATTCCAATGGTTCAAAAAACGCATTGATTCGGGAACTGGGAACTAACCCTTTTCGTTTTAGCATGCCCACTACTTATTCGCCTGTTTCTGGTTCAGCTATTGGTACAGATATTCAGGCTCAATTTGCAGCAAATGGTATCTTGATTGATGCAAATGCTATTGCAACATCACAGGGTTCAACTTCTTGGCTAATCAGTGATTCTACTTACCAACAGCAGTTTGAGATACAATTAGCCAATGCTGAACTAGCTATATATGATGGTGGTGAAAGCTACCAGTTACAGGATTACAGCTTCTGGAAAATTTTATATTACCCTGAGTTTGAACGCTGGCTGGTGGTTAAGGAATCAGGTGTCAGTTACTCATACGGCGGTTTCAATTCAAGTGCCAATAAAAATAAAAACGGCTACAATACCAGTACTGGCAACAGCGTCCAATGGGCGGTGTGTTGGAGCGACCCTAATGATAATAGTAAACCCATATGGACAGGTAGCAGTAGCCTTACAGCTGATAATAGTCAGATGCAATACGCCAAGTCATGGTCATTGGTTGCCATCACAGATCGTTTTGGTGATCAGGTTAATTATGCTTACAATCAATTCGGCGCAGATGGTACTTATAACACATACAGCAATAACTGGCGTGATCAAACGGCTGATTTGATCCCAGTGGTAGAACAACAGGTTGGTGTGGCAGGCTTGCCTTACACCAAAGCCCATTACCTCACCAGCGTTGTCGATTCGTTTGGCCGTAAAGTAATCTTTAATTATGGTAATAAGGCCTATACTCAATATACAGGTTCTGCTAATGCCGCCTCGGCAAGAGAATACCTGGACCCTCATCGTGATCTCACGCAACAAGTGATTGCCAGTGACCCAGAGACATGGCCTACTGCCAATGCCTATCAGGATAATTATGAAACCAAATACCTGGCTTCAATAGATGTGCAAAGTTCTTTGGGGGATGCACTTTTCAGTATAGGTTTTAGTTATGAGGCTGTTACCGCAAGTTATGCAGAGTATCCAAATGCTAACAGACTATACGGTGACACAGTCAAACGACAGCTCAGTGGTGTGACCCAATACAATGAAAATGGTGAAACCTTGTTACAAACCGAGCAGCCAGAATTGTTTTTTCAATATGGCGCCCTTGCAGATAAAAACCCTGGAGCATTACAAAATATCACTTACCCAGATGGAGGAATAGCCACCTACAGCTATGATGAACTCGCTCTGGATGTGTGTGACCGTAAAATTACCATCACTCCACCTGCAATACTGGCTAGTTCTGCCAGTCCCAGAGTTTTTTATGGACAGGATTATGTTGTGTCACTGTGGACAAATGCAGCCTTAACCAAATTATCCATGCGCGTATACAGTTGGCTTGGACACTGGCAAGTCTGGGAAATCAGTGATGCAGAAAATGGTTCCTTGATTTATGATGATCCAAGTGGCAGTATTCATGTCAGTGGCGGCAGTGGTAATCTGTTGAATGTCAAAATTGGTGAAAGCTTTTTTGTTGTCAGTTTTTCTGATGGTAAAAATGTGCAAGCCTATACTTTTTCCAAAGACACGGCTCAACCAGGCCAATGGTTACCGTACCAATCCACTGATGCCGTTTCTGGCAAGCGGGTCAACACGGCTTGTAATAATCCATCAGCCTCGTGGCCTGCGAGTTCAACTCTTAGTTTTTTGGCGGGCGGTTCCTGGTTTTTGGCTTTAGAAAAAACTTCGGCACAAACAAGCAATGTGTTTCGTTATACCAATCGCTGGGCAGAAAAAACATCCAGCCAATGGCTGCGTAATAATTGGCGTGAAGAACAAGTGGTCTCAGCATCCACTGATGCCATTTATTTGGCAACCAGCACAGACTGTTATTTTATGCTTAAGTATGCCAACGGTACAGCTACAGTATCACTGGACTGGTTTGATCCCCAATTAAACTGGCAAGTCGGAGGATCACAGACAATCCCAGCTTTTAATCTGCCTCAACAGGATAATGCCTTGGCAATTATGGGGCAATCATTTGCCGTCTTTAGCAATCAAACCCGTAATCCAAGCAATACACATGTCTATTATGATGTGCGTGTTTTTCAGTGGAATACAGATTATCAGTTTATGGATTTAAAATGGGATGGGGGTTCAGTTACTACGACCACAGCCATGTCTCTGGAAGACCGCATCGGTAAAAAAGATGCCATGCCATCCATTGTACCCAATGTGGTCTCTAATTCATTGTTTGGTTGTGCGGGAAATATATTTCGTTTCGATGGTCAGTCCTGGTAGTCAAGAACCGCCAGCGATGGTTTGCCGGTAGACCAAAATGCCAGTTATTTACATTATGGATATGGCGAGGACTACGCCGTTCAGGGTTGGGTAGATAACAATACCCCTAAAGGTAACCTCATTGCCTATGATCCCAATGTTAATGGTGGCAGTAATCAATGGAATACAACAGAAGTTGCTGTAGGGGGCTTACCAACATCAACACCCACCTATGATCCTGCCAACTCAAATTGGGCAACATCAGGTAACAGCGATTACCTGACAGTTGGTGCTAATGTGTATTACAGAGATTTTGCCTCAAACTGGGACACACAGGTTGATGCCGCTGGTTATACCATTATTCCTGCCAGTGGTTTTCAGGTTAATTCCGCTGCAATGGGCAATCAGGCTCCTGGATTTATTTCTTATTTTGAGTATAAACAGGGGGCATTGGCAGGCTCAACTGTGAGTGCCCTGTTACTCAAAAATGGCCAAGTCAATGATAGCCAGTCATTTAGTGGCGAGCGTTATTATACCTCACTGGAAAACACAGGTAGTGGCTCACCAGGAAACGGTCTAAGCCCAGCAGGGCCCAGCTCTTTAGTCACTTATCCTGATACTGCCGCAAGTTTTCAGAAGTCCCAAAGCCTATATCTGTATCGCTATGCAGGACAGGCACTTAGTGGAGCCATCACACATCGCCCAGTCATCAGTATCGCAATTGATGATGGTTTTGGGCAAGTCAATGCAACGGCTTATGTTTATGATGAAAAATCAGCAGCCTGTGATGTCAGTGGTAACGTCATCAAATATTATCAAGCCAAAACTTACCCAGGTTGCCTATTGCCATCAGAACAGAAAAATGGCTATAAAAATCAGCAATATATCAATGGCCTGGTTTCGCTAGTCATTAGCAATATCGCCGATGGAACTGTTATCAAATGGAATGATGGAGGTGGTGAACAAAGCTATACTGCCACAAAAGCAGGTGATACGACCACCATCAACAATGTCACAACAACGGTCTTACAAACAATGACCTTGAACACCCCAAGCACTGTGACTTTAAGCTTCTTATATGGCACCAGTGAATTTACCGAAACATATAACCAAATCAATACAACTGTGCCGATGTTTATCACTTTGCCAGCAGCCCCTATCAATTATTTTCAGATGCTCGATGGCGTGTTGTGGCGAACTTATACCTATAAAGCGATCAATGCTGATTTTCAGCAAATTGCTACACAAAATAATACCTGGCAACCCTATACCTCTCGGGCGGGTAGCTTGACTGATGCAAGTGTTGCCAATTATCCACTAAAAGGTGGACTTATTTTACAAACTGTAAAGGAAAATGAAACAGATGGCAGTATCAAAACAGAAACAACTAATTATGTTCCTGAAAACTTTACTGCACCGACCTCGGGTCAGGCTATTGACAAAACCCTGATTTACTATGATGGTGCAGGTAGACAGATCACAGCTGTAGAATCATCTACCTACGGCTATCAGGCATACCCTTCATTTATAAATCTGCATATTTTGAGTGCGGTCATTCAAAAAGTGACAACCCACAACAGTGTTGTGACAGTGGCGAGTGCTGATGCCTATGCCGATGCAATCAACACACTAACCGTAATTGTCCCGTCAAAAGCCGCAACTTTTAAATTTTCTTCTGGGGAATTCGCCGCTTTTCCATTTGCCAGTTATGATCCATCAAATTCAGCCACCTGGAACAATTGGTTAAGAACCAACCTGATTGTGGTGACTAACCGCCATGGTTTGGTGGTTAGTTCGCAAGATTCCACACAAGTCAATCACTCAATACTATACGATGCTGAAAATCAATACACCATTGCCAGTGCCAGTAATGCCTACTTTGCTGCATCAGCAGATGATAATATACTACAAGGCAGCACCTATCTAACTGGTGAAGCGGCATACAATGGTTTTGAAAGCTACGAAAATATGACTGGTTGGATATTATCTAATGGTGCAGTTATAGATACAGCGGCTGAAAATTCAATCAGCGATTGTCATACTGGCGATCAAAGCTTAAGACTGCCAACCACAGGACGATTAACCCGCTCAGTTGCTGTGACTCAGGGCGATCAAACTTACCTGGTGGGGTTTTGGTATAAAACAGATGCAGATTTTATGGATGATGCTCTGGTAGTCAGTGTTTCACCGTCACTGGGCACGACTCCTGCTGTACCCACTTTTTCAAACACAGCAGGTGACTGGGTTTTCCAAGCTATCGGCATCACTATTACTTCTGCACCAGTGGCTATAACTGTTAGTTGGCAAAATACTGCAAGTAGTGACGTCAGGTTGGATGATGTCGTTATTATGCCGCTTACCTCGGACTTGGGTACCCATGTTTATGATCCTCACTTTATGTATGTTACCGCTACAAACGAGTCACCGGGCAGAACCTCCCGAATGCTGCGTAACCGCTTTCATCAACTAAATAGCAATATATCTTTCAGCGATCAAGTGACAGACTTAAGCGTTAACTTTCGTTCACGGCAGGAAAATGCCAGTTTTGATGCCAGTATTCCCAATGCAAAATTAACATTGAAAGCTGCTGGAGCAGGTGTTACCGCCAATTTTCGTGATGGTGGCAACTATGCTCGCCAATTTGATTTCAGCAATCTTGCCAGTAACTGGCAGGTTCAGGGTGCAAGTATTGTTCATACAAATACCACAGTTGATACCATTACCAGTACGCCATTTAATGCCAATATTGCCGTAGAAACAGTCGCCATGTATTTAGAAGTTTCTAAAAATTCAAATAACGAAATTAACCAGCCATTTAGTATCAGTGTCGGCAACTATAACTTTACCTGGACGCCATCTACAAAACAGTGGACAGGCACTGGCCCAGCGACAATTACAAGCGTCAGTCAGATAAACAACCCCAGAAACATTTTATTGATGCGCGGCAATGGCATTGTTGTTATTTTTTCTGATGGTCAATTTATTGGCAGCTATACAGAGGGTGTATCAGGAGAGACCATCACTTTTTCTACAGGTGCAAATCAGATGAAGATAAGTAATGTGATGACACTTGCCAATCCACGATTTAAAGTGGACTATTATGACAGCACATCCAAAGTTATACAGACACAATTGCTGGCGGGTCAGGATGCTTATGTAACCCAAGCAGTGCATGATGAGGTGGGTCGTGATGTGGTGGTTTGCAAAGCCTTGCCCTATAGTTTTCAGAACAACCACGGCAATAATGGTGTTGTACAACCCGTATTACAGTACCGCAATGGTATGTTAGATACCTCTACATTTTTATCTGCTTTGCAAGGCAATGGTGTGCTCACTGGAGATATCGCTGACTTTTATACAGGTGCTAGTCAAGCGGTACAACAGTGGCAGACCATGGTCGATGGTTGGGACAATCCTGCTTCATACAGTTTTACCCCTACAGATGACTCAGGTTATCCATATTCAAGAAAAAACTACGAAGCATCGCCATTGGCACGGGTCATAGAAAAAGGCCAACCAGGTACACTGGCAGATGGGACGTTATTGGCCATTGATCTTACTCAGGCAGCCAGTGCCCGCCATACTGTTCAGTATCAATTTGGCTATAACAATAATGGCTTTGTGTTACCCGCTCCATTCGTTTCTGAGCCATCAGCATATACTGTTATTAGTGAAATTCAGCCATTAAAATCACGTAAAGTCCAGGTAAAAGACCACCAAGATATTGTGGTTTCAGTTAGCATTTATAATGCAGGTGATAACAATGCCAGACAACATAATCAACAATACGAAAATTATACAAGCACAGGAAGCACAAAAATAAATCGCTCTCCCAACTACTTTTCCAATAACCCTGATCGTCAGTCTAACAATTTTGAAACATCTACTTTTTCTGATTTACTGGGCCAAGTTAATAGTCGGATCGAAGCAGATACAGGCACCAGCCTTTACATGTATGACTCACTGGGCAGGTTACGTTTTGAAATGCCAGATCAAAGCCATCAGGCAAACCCATATATCAAATACAATTGCTATAATAACCTCAGTCAGGTTGTCAGTAACGGCACCTTCGATGCCAGTACTTACCCGTGGAGTAGTTTGACAACTTATGTGGATGATCAATTATGGCCAGCTGCAAATATTTCAAAACAGACTCGGGTGTTAAATTACGGTGATCAGGGTGAGAGTGACAAAGGCCCTTCTGCCAGTCAACTCGGTCAAGTTACTCAGGTACTCACAAATAATTATAGAACCATCGATGCTGTGGATTTAACCATAGCCGTCACTGAAAAATTCAACTATAACATTTCATCCACTATAAAATCAGTGACAGAAAATATAACAGAGATCAGTGCTGCTCATTCAAACCCTGTTGGCGCCAGTGATGGCTATGAGGTGAGTTACACCTATAATAACCTCCAGCAATTGGCCGCAATTACCTACCCTGAAAATATTGGGCAAAGTATGAGTTACAGCTATGATGAGTTAGGGCGAGAAATCAATAATCAATATGGCCATAACAATGGCATATTGGCTGATTATCAATATACCGCAGGTGACAATCCATCCCGGCTGAACTTACAGGCAATTCAAAGTAATGGTTTAAAAAATCAGGTGGCAGATATCAACTATAGCTATGTCTCTCCGGATTTACTCGCATCAGGAGCGATTGCCAGTGATGAAAATATAGGCATCAATGTTGGTGACTATAGCTATAATGCCAATGGACGTGTTAAGTCAGAAACGTTAAGCTTTGATTTACAAAAAAGCACCTCAACAGAATCCTATGACTATGATCTGGATAGGAACTATAGCTATGATGAAGCAGTCAACAGATTAACCAGTAGCACTGACTCAAACAATCCTGATACCGATATCAGTGACATAAGCTATGATGAAAATGGTAACATAGAAAGCCTCAAAGAAGCTGGTTCACAAATCAGTTGGGATTTTGAAAACAATAATAATGTAGATCAGCGCTCAGACTTATTATCTGCTATCTCATCATCAAGTATTGAAATAATAAACAGTGAGTCAGGGCAAATAACCCAGGCACCCAACAATAAGCAAAATTCACAAGCCAATGTTATCAGTTATGATGATCCTATGGATTTGGTTGCAGGTATTGCTATCGGTTCACAATCAGAGGTCACCTTTGCTTATGGTAGTCAGGGGCAACGAGTGAT
>JAESTH010000023.1 GCA_016763695.1 Alcanivoracaceae bacterium | reverse complement strand
TATTGTTAAGTGCAAAAATATAAGCAGCTCCCGTGGTAATATTGATATCTTCGCCCGCTTTATGGGAACCAATCAAAGCCCGACTTCCCGATAAACTTAACGATACACCAAAGTTAAAACCAGATGCGGCATCACCTGCCATGAGTTTCTGGGTAAACTGCCAGCTAATTCCATCAAAATCATAGACAAACACCACACCAGCATCAGGGTTGGCATCATCATCTTTGCTTACACCAATCAATAATCGCGTGCCCGATAAGCTAACAGAAACTCCAAATTGGTCATTGTTGTTGCCATCAAATGGAATTAAGATTTGCGATTCATTCCATTGAGATCCATCAAAATCAAACACATACACCGCACCATGGGCAATGGTATTAAGGCTATAATTTGGCGCACCCACAATCATGCGATTGCCATCAACAGATACACTGTTACCAAAGTTGTAATCAACCCCGCCACCAGCTGAGGGCAATAATTTGACTTCTTGAACAACTGTTTTTAAGCTCGACCATTTTTTGTCGCTTATGTCAGTTGGCCTGTGTTGATCAAAGTTATTCTGTAAAGTATTTGCTTTGAGAATGGGTGAAAGCCCCATTAAAACCATACTCAATATAAAAGTGTTCAATTTATGCATCAGTGTTGTCCTTTATTTTTATCCATAATAATATTCACCAATTTTTTAAACATGAAGATTATGTATTGATTACCTATTGATTGAGCTACTATGGCTTTGTATAAACATCTTAAACAACAGCATGTCTGCTATTTTTGATGATGCCCCATGATTAAGTCCTGTTTCTTTGGTAAAGTTTTGGGGGGCTAAAGACCCTAAAAATCATATCAAATAAAGGCAAGTCAGAACAGATGACAGTGGCTTTTTTGCAGATCCTAATGTAATACATTATTAAAGCACTTTTATGTTGTTGAAACAGCATCAAGCATAGTCATAGCTTTATTGTATGTCTTTGTGATTTTTCGTGTTAGCCATGGTGCGATGAGAAACCGCAGAGTTTTGGCAGTGCATTTAACGTGGGATTTAATTCTAAGGCAACTTTTAACCGTCTATTCAAAAAAGCAACCCAATAAACGCCTTCGGAATACAAAAGAAGTCTCAGCCATACCACAGATTAATTATTGCTAATCGGTCTCACTATATCGGCTGGGTCGAATAGGTGTTTGAGACCACCTAAAATAAGCCATTACTCTAATAAACTACAGGAACAATGGTGAACAAAATTATTAAGCTTATCGATATTTACAAAGACTATAACAGTGAGTCAAACCTATTTTCAGCCTTAAATAATATTAATCTGGAGATTGATAAAGGAGACTTTATTAGCATAGTTGGCAAATCTGGCAGTGGTAAATCTACCCTGTTAAACATGATGTCCGCTATTGATAAACCATCTAGAGGTCAGGTTCTCATCAATGATATTGATATATCACAGTTTAAATCAGACCAATTAGCCGCTTGGAGGGGGCACAATATTGGCTTGGTATTTCAATTTTTTCAATTAATTCCTACCCTGACAGTGCTGGAAAATATTATTTTACCAATGGATTTTTGTGGTGTTTTTTCCCGTAAAGAAAGAAAGGTAAGAGCCCGAGAGTTATTAGACATGGTTGAACTCAGTGCCAAGGAAAATAAATTTCCTGCTATTTTGTCTGGAGGTGAAAGACAGCGCGTTGCCATTGCACGATCATTGGCCAATAAGCCGCCGATAATCTTGGCAGATGAACCAACAGGCAACCTGGATTCGGTCACTGCACATAATATTTTTCAACTATTTAAGAGCTTAAATAGACAAGGGCAAACCATCGTTGTGGTCTCTCATGACCCTGTCTGCCAACAATTTAGTAATCGCACCATAAATATTGTAGATGGAATAATAAAAACCGACAATACTCTTGGAGCTGGCCATGTTTAACACCTTGTGGAAAAAAATATGGCGAGATTTATGGTTGTATAAAAGCCGTTCTTTGTCAGTTATATTATCTATCTCAATCAGTACATTTGCATTGGCTGTGATTATGAACAGTTATGCGATTTTATCCACAGAAATGAAAGCCAGTTATTTAAAGGCAAATCCTGCTGCAATTTCATATAGGCTCAATAGTTTTAACTCAGATTTAATTGCTGAAGTTCAAGGACATGCAGATGTAGATAAAGTTGAGGCCAGGCGTGTTATATCAGGACAAATAAGAAAAAATAATGGCAGTTGGATGCCGCTGATTCTCTATGTGTTAAGAGATTATAACGACATAAGATTAGACATACTTGAGAGTGACAAAGGAGATTGGCCACCTCAATTGGGTGATATAATTATCGAAAGACAGGCGCTATCAGTGTTGATGGCAACGGTAGGCGAAAACATCGAAATTTCTATGCCTTCAGGCTTATCGACAGAGTTTAATATTACTGGTACCGCCCATGACATTGTTTTAGCGCAGGCAGAGTGGGAAAACGTGGTTTATGGATATATAAATGAAGAGAGCCTACAGCAGATGGGGGGTGAACTGTTTTTTAATCAGCTAACCATAAGTCTCAAAGCGTATGATCTTGATTATGAAGGGATTCTCCCACTGGCTAAAAAAATAAATGACTGGATAGAAGAAAAATCTCATGCTGTTTCTGGCTATTCAGTGGCAAAACCTGGTGAGCATCCGCATGCAAATATCACATCAGGCATGTTTATGATACAAAAAGTCTTTGCTGTCCTCTGTTGTTTATTTAGTGCAGTTTTGGTGTTTAATCTGGTTTCGGCTATTTTGTCACGCCAATTACCACAGATTGGCGTGATGAAAGCCATGGGAGCAAGTGCCCGTCAGATTGGTAAAATATATTATAGCAGTGTGTTATTTTTGGGTATTCTGGGTATGACGATAAGCCTGCCGTTGGGATATATTGTTGCAAAAATTTATGCTAATGCACTTGCAAAGATGATGAATTTTGACATTCATGACTACTCTATCCCGCTTTGGGTATTGCTAACGCAAGTCAGTATAGGCATTGTTATTCCACTACTGACGGCTTCATTGCCGATTCGACGAGCCAGTAAACTGTCAATTCGTGAGACATTTATTGAATATGGTTTACAACAACAGAATTATTACCCGAGTGCCTATGAAAAATGGCTACTTAAGTTTAGTTTTTTTTCACAGCCTGTAAAGATGGCATTAAGAAATATGCTGCGGACAAAATTCAGATTTATTTTAACCACAATAGTGCTCACTTTTAGTGGTGCTTTTTTCATGTCTAGTTTTAATGTTTCCCATTCAATGAAAACAGTGGTTGTCAAAGAGCGAGAGTCCAAAAACTGGGACATCAGGCTTAAATTTAACCAAGTGATAAAACAAAACGCTGTGGATAAGATGCTGGCATCAATTGAAGGTATAAAGAGCACTGAGCGATTTAATACTAGCCATGCAGATATATTAGATGATTTTGGTAAACCAGTGTTAAAGATAGCAATCACACAACTTAAAGCTGAATCAAACATGCTTGACCATCAAATTATCAAAGGTCAATGGTTTCCAAAAACAGTGCATGATTCTCATGATTCTGGTATTTTTAAGGACATTGCCATCAGCCAAATGGTTGTTGCACGCTTACCCCATTTAAAAATTGGCATGCCTCTTAAGCTTGCTGTTAATGGCTATGTTTACAGTTATAATATTAGCGCCATTAACCAGGTATTGGGTTTACCTGCTGCGTATATCAATAATGCTGAATTTTTTACATCCCGCAATCAGAGTGAGCTTGCTAATGGCTATTTTATTACAACCACTAAGCATGACAGAAAAACACTTGCCAAGATAAAAAATAACATCATTGATGTGGCTGCCGAACATGATTTATCCCTATCGAGTATATCAACTTCATGGCAGGGATTAAGGGTGATAGAAGATCATTTTGACATAATTTTCTCTCTAATGATGTTGTTAACCGTGATCATAATAGTAATTGCCAGTAATGGCATCATATTGACCATGATAAC
>JAESTH010000221.1 GCA_016763695.1 Alcanivoracaceae bacterium | reverse complement strand
TATTTAAAAAGAGTTGGCAAAAGAGCTGACCCACTTAAACTAAAAGTTTTATAGTTATCTTAGTGATAAAAAATAGAAAAACAGAATAAATAGAGCAATAGTTAACCCCACTAATGGTTTTTTGTAAGTTTTTGTCTGAGCTATATTTTTATTTTCTATGGTTTGATCGTGTTTAGTCTGCTCTGGCTTTTCACTTTCCCATTCGGCAATGATTTTTTTAGCGGCCTGGAAATCTTTTTCATCTGTCATTACTTTTATCAAGCCCATTGGTTGTAACTCTCCTACACCTCCTTCTAAATAGCCTCCCATTATGTGACAATTGATGCCATCTATGAGTAAAATATCTTGAACGATATTGGCGTCAATTGATGACTTGGCTTCATATACTATAATCATAAATTAAAATATAACACAGTCTACGTTATAATATCGCCATGAGTAAAAAAATACATAAATTACCCAGTCTTTTGGTTGATCAGATTGCTGCTGGTGAAGTTATTGAACGCCCTGCTTCAGTTGTGAAAGAGCTGGTGGAAAATGCCATGGATGCTGGTGCCACACGTATTATTATTGAAATTGAGAATGGTGGTAAAAAAGCCATCCGAGTTATTGATAACGGTATTGGTTTAGCCAATGAAGACATGATGCTGGCTATTGAACGGCATGCGACCAGTAAAATTAACTCACTTGAGGATCTTGAAGCCCTTAACTCTCTGGGCTTTCGTGGTGAAGCCCTGCCCAGTATCGTTTCTATCAGCCGTTTTTCCCTGATATCAAAAACAGAAAATACTGACCATGCTTTTCAGCTCGATTGTTTAGGTGGAGCTTGTGAAGCCATAAAACCAGCTCAACACCCATTAGGTACCACCGTTGAAGTACGTGATTTATTTTATAATACGCCTGCCAGAAGACGCTTCTTAAAAACTGATAGAACCGAATTTTTACGTATAGATGAGTTAATAAAACGTGTTTCATTATCTCGTTTTGATATTGGTTTCACCTTAATTCATAATGGTAAAACCATTCGCAGTTCTCAGGCAGGAGAGCAGGACAGCAATAAAAAAATGCGTATAGTGCAGCTGTGCGGTAAGGATTTTTTTGACAACTCTTTTTTTATAGATGAACAGCGCCATGGTATGCGCTTATCAGGTTGGGTAGCTAAACCTTCCTGGAACCGCGCCTCAGCTGATAGACAATATTTCTATATTAACGGTCGTATGATTAAAGACAAATTAATTGGTCATGCAGTACGACAAGCTTATCAGGATGTTTTATTTCATGGTCGTTTCCCTGCTTTTGTCTTATATTTTGAATTAGACCCTAGCTGGGTTGATGTCAATGTTCACCCAACCAAACACGAGGTTCGATTTCGTGAGTCTCAGCAGGTACACGGCTTTATTTTTGGTTCATTAAATCATGCCCTATCTCAAACCAAGCCAGGTTCTGAACTCCAGGCAAACAGCGACGTGGGCCTAAATGCAGCAAATATAACCCCCTTTGATTACTCAAAAATGCAATCATCCCTGCAATTTAATCGCCCTGCGTTCTCTTCTGGTTATGTTGCGGAAACACCCAATAATTACTTACAGTCCATCGCCCAAGCCAGTCAATCATTACCAGATATACAAAATAGTGATAATACCGAAACCGATCAAATGCCTCCCCTTGGTTATGCTAAAGCGCAAATTCATGGTGTTTTTATTATTGCGGAAAATGCCCAGGGTATGGTTGTTGTTGATATGCATGCTGCCCATGAGCGTATCACTTATGAATGGTTTAAACAGGCCATTGCTACAGACGGAATTCGATCACAAACATTATTGGTACCAATAGCGATCACTGTCAGCGAGCGGGAGACCCATGTAGTTGAACAACATAAAAACTGGTTTAATAAGTTAGGACTAGATATACAGGTTGGTTCTAAAGAATCCATAATTGTGCGAAAAGTACCCACATTATTAGTCAAAACAGATATCGAAAGCCTTATTAAGGATGTTTTGTCCGAAATTGTTACTCTTGGTTCCAGCAGCAAAATAGAAGCCAGCACCAATGAACTATTGTCATCTATGGCTTGTCATGGTTCGGTACGTGCCAATAGACAAATGACCATAGTTGAAATGAATGCCTTATTACGGGAAATGGAAAAAACCGAACGTGCTGATCAATGCAATCACGGTCGACCAACTTGGGTGCAGATAGATATGAAACAGTTGGATAGATTATTTTTACGGGGACAGTAAATTGTAACTTTTTGTTAATTAATATCAAAAATTGTCACTTATTGCGTTTTATTATCAAATTAAGCAGTTTATTTTTGTGACAACCGTCACAAATTGTTAAATCTCCCCATAGGCACTTGATTTTTTTACACGAAGCCATTAAGTTAGGCTCCATCCCACTTGCATTAAAATTATTTGAGAGGCTTTATTTATGCAATTTAGGATTATATTAATAGTCATAACGTTATTTACAATTATTTCACTGCCTATTTCAGCCCAAGAAACGCAAAATTGGGTCAATGATATTCCTGCTGGAGGATGGGTTGGTACAACATTGGGAGTGCATAACAGTAACACTCAATGTCATTCAAGAGGCTCATTATCTTCGGTAATTTTAAATCCTTTGGGCTTATTTTTGCCCTCTGGTACACCATTTGCAATCACAGCTAATAACAATTCACTAATTTTGGGTATGTCAGGTGCCCCAGCAACTCAAGGACTAACCCAAACAATATCTTTTTCCTATCCAGTCGAAAATACTAGTTTCAGCATATTTGATATTGATGGAAGCAATACCAGCTGGCGAGACAGATTAATTGTATCTGCTTCTTTATCAGGATCGAGTGTGCCCGTAACCATCAGTAGTTGTCCTTCGGCTGCAGGAACGGTATGTACTGGCTCAGGAACAGCTAATGCCCAAATTGATGCAGGGACAACTGGTACAGGATTTACATCAGCAAGCGGGCGAGGAGACATATCTATTGCAGGTTCTATTGACACAATTACCATTCAGTATTTAAATCACACAGTACCCACTTCAAGCACCCAATTTATCTCTGTTAGCGAGCTTACCTATAGTTGTGCAATCATAGGCGCATCAAAATTAATGACCAGAAGAGCTGGACAAGCCTTTGGCGTTTCTCCTTATATTGTTGATATAGATTTTAATTTCGAAAATTTTGGTGATCTTGCCCTGGCAAACTTAACCTCATTAGAAGATCTAAATGCTGTTTTCAATATTGCTCCCAACGCGGGGAATTTTGTGGTCACGTCAATAAGCAAGACCTCAGGGCCAGCCTCCTTCAGTGAAAATGCAGCATTCGATGGTAATACAGCTCAAGAACTTATTGGCGCAAGTTCATCTCTAATCCCTGGACAAACCGCATCAATTAGAGTTACTTTAAATGTTAACAACTATGATTCCTACACTAACACAATAAGCATAACTGGCACCACTCCACAACTGGCACTTACAAGCGATGCTTCCACAGATGGAACAATTCCTGATGGAGCCGATGGCGACAATAATCCTGATGAGTCTATAGCTAGTACTCTAAACGTAAGTACATTGCCGGTGAGTCTGAATTACCTATCGTCACAGAAGATTGATGATAACCTAACAATTGAGTGGCAAACCGATATTGAATATGATCACATTGGTTACAAAATATTTCAGGAAAATAGTACCGGTAAAAAAATTCAAATGTCTGATTTAATTTATCAACCTGTAAATCAGTTAGATCAAGCGCTAAAAACCTATTCATTTACGACCAAATCACATAGTAATACACCAATATGGTTAGCTGAATACAGTAAAAAAGGAGAAATCAGCTGGTATGGGCCATTTAACTCCAACACAGTTACTGGTGATAAAATTAAACAAGCAAAAATCAAGCAAATTAAGCGAATACAAAATAAGGCTTCTAAAGTCGAAAATAACAGCTTAACAATCGAGGTTAAACAAAACGGCATGCATAGAATTAACTATGATGATTTATTGCAGGCAGGGTTAAGCTTAAGTAATGCCACACCAAGAAATATTGTAATAACACTTAATAATAAGGATATTCCGGTATTTATAAATGGTAATCAGCGTATACTTAACTCATCTACAAGTTTTGATTTTTATGCTGAGGCTGTTGAATCTTTATATACCAACACACGAATTTATAAATTAAGTATTAATGAAAGAAGTTCTAACTTACAAATTAAACTAGATGAAAGTATCCCTTCAACGGTTATTGATAGCTGGTATTGGCAAACTGAAAACTATAGCCCTAATTTGATTTATGATTTTAGCTCACCTACTGATGACCCTTGGCGAGCGGAGACTTTATCCACCTTTGGTCAATCCGAAAAGGTAATAGTGTTCCCATTAGATGAAATGTCATTTAGTACAAATGAAGAAATTCGCTTAGACATTCAAGTGACAGGTGCTATAGATTATCAGCAAATACCAGATTTCTACCCTATAAATGAAAACAGATGTGGAGCCAACCATATAGATGTATATCCAGGTATGCCAAATGATCACTGTCTCCTATTGACAGTTAATGGTACTGAATATAATGACATAGTATTTGATGGATTAACAAGTTTTAATAAAAGTTATCAATTGAACACAAATACCGCAGCAACTGGGGGAGTTAATGTTTCTCTTTCTTTGCCAGGAGAGACTGGTTTTGCGCATGACATTGTAAATATTGAAAATGTATCAATTTTATACCCACGAAGGTTATCAGCAATTGAAGATATCTTACATGCTGCTATTGAATATGATACTTCCCTCAATTCAGATTTAATTAGTGCCGCTGGATTTGAGACAAGCATTATAGTTGATGACCTTAGTCAAACCATTGGTAGTAAAGCAGCAATACTGATAGAAGGGTTTAGCAACAGTAATGTTGTTGCTTATGCATTAGACGCAAAAATCCCAGTCAGAATAAAAAATACACACGTAGAAAATATCTCTGGTGAGTTTGCTGTTAAAATACCAGCGATTGCACAAAGTAATAAATACTGGGTATCAACTGAGCAGTCTCTGATAAAACCAACACTTAAACCTTGGCATCAGAGTCAACCCATAAATTACTCAAATGTAGACTATATTATCATTTCTCATCCTGATTTTATTGTGACCTCATCACAACTTAAAAGCTACCATGAGGCTAAAGGGCTTAGCGTTAAAATTGTTAATGTGGATGACATATATGCCGAATACTCTCAATCCATTATAGATCCCTATGCTATTAAAAAGTATATTGCTGAGATTTCTAAAAGCAATATTCTGAAATATGTTTTATCGGTGGGTTCAGACAACTATGACTATAAAGGCTATTTGTCAGACCAGCACTACAGTCACATTCCATCTCTCTATACAGCTATTGACAGTGTGGTTAGGTATGTACCAGCTGATAGCCTCTATGCTGACGTAGATAATGATGATATACCTGATTTAGCCATTGGTAGACTTCCCGTGCGTACAAATCAAGAGTTGCAGCTATTAATAGATAAACAGTTGGTCTTTGCTAGTCAGATAAACCAGACCCCATCTACACACTTTATTACAGATGCTAGCGATAGTAATCATTCCTACTCTCAAATCAGTAATGAACTAATGGAGCTGTTACCTAATTCATGGACAAAACTATCATCACATCGTGATAACTTTAACGATGTCGCATCTACCAAGCAACAGATCTTTGACAATTTTTCTTTGAGCCCAAGACTGACCACTTACCTAGGACATTCTGGGCCCAGAAACTGGTTTTCATTTCCATCAGCATTTACTTATAATGACATAGCTAACGTTGAAAATACTGCCTTCTCCTCGGTTATCTTACAATGGGGGTGTTGGAACAGCTACTATGTTGAACCTGATGCCAATACTATGGCACATAAATTCTTATTCAATAATGATAAGGGTGGAGTTGCGATTTTTGGGGCTTCTGCATTGACCTTGGTTTCATCAGAAAAAGCCTTTGCGAAATTGATTATCCCAGAATTAGCCAAAAGTAATCAATCCATAGGTATATCCATGCTTAATGCTAAAAGAGCTCTAGCTAGGTCAGGAGAATATAGAGATATAATAATAGGCTGGAACCTACTAGGAGATCCTGCTCTCAAATTACTAGAATAGATACTAAAACATAACAACAATGTAACACATCGCAGTAGAGACGCCCTATCAGGCGTCTCTTGATTTAGGACCTAATTAGTACTTAAGCAAATAAACAATAATCTACTGTACAAAAGCTGGATTTGCTCAAAAGCACCCATCCATTTCGTCAAATGGCTATTCTATTGAGTCGTATTTAACAGGAACGAGGTTTTATAGTATTGCTCTTTATTTTTTACGATGCTTGCAACTACCCTTCTGTCAATATTGGCTCAAAGAGGGGTTCGTATCCCTGTTTGGCTGGATTGGTTTACTGCTTTTACCTAATGCTGGCGTAATATTTTACAAAAAACATCATAGTTTATATTAAAGCCAGTTTGACGGCACTGGCAAGCCGATCCCAAGTTATCATCCCTGATCACCACTAATAAAAAAACGCAGGAAAAAAGGAGAGAAACCTGCGCAAAACAGATTGGGAAAAACAGACCTGTTTTAAACCAATGCCTAACAATTGTTGTTATTAATCATCCTGATTGTGCAGTATTAAATCTTTTACTGTTGGTACATCATGTGGGGTATTAAGCAGTGCCCATTGCCTGATTTTTTCGGCATTGGCTCTGAGCGGTTTTCTATAGCCTGTTGCCCAGTGGCTATAATATTTTAGCGATATGGACATGTGTTCACATATGGCTTTTTTCTCAAATATATTTCTTTTTTTAAACCAGTTAATCATGCTCTCATTTGCCTCTGGATGAATTAAGTCTAGCTCAAAGATAGACTTTGTCAATGGTATTTAGCCATTTATTTTCGATTGTTGTAAAAATAATTTATTATGATAGACTTTACCTATCTCTTATAAAAACACCTTATGAAATTAGAAACCCAGCGCTTTTTTAATCTTGAAAAATTTAAATGGAAATATGCTCAAGATATGGATATAGATGCATCCAGAGTCACCGATAAAAGCTTTGCCAGCTGGCTAGGCATTGCCCCCAAATATTACTCAAACTGGAAAAACCAAAAAAAATTTATGAACAGTGTTTCGGCCAGAAAGTTTGAAAAAAAATTGGACATACCACAATTTACGTTGGATGTTATACATGTACAGGAAGATATTTTTTCCGAATTTCAAAAAGACTGTTTCCTTGAAGTCAGAAAACACATGATAGATCATTCTATAAATATTGACTCAACTACAGAGATCAGTATTGCATCACAGCTTTTTCATCAGGGTAAAGCCAATGGACTCAGGATTGACCAGGCCTTATTGCGGCAGCTTACCCTCACGCTCTAGTTGAACCACCAGTTTTCTATCCAGCACCTTGCCACCTATATTGATATACTGCCTGTTTATCTGCGCTAACATCAGGTGATAAATGTCAAATTGCTTTTTTTCTTTTTCGCTTAAATCTTTCTCGTAATCAAAAGTCATGCTGGTATTCTCATTTATTAGTAGGTTAAATCCTTCATTTACGCCCACAATGCTGTACGTTTGTGAACAAAATCTATTAAAGCAGACTGCAATTTGATATGCTATACGGTGTTTCGCTAGTCCAATAGCGCAAGTGCGCTATAAATGCCCCAAGAGATAACATAAATGCCAAAAAACAAAACAGTAACAAGCCTAGAGCAGTTAAAAAACAGCAGCCACCTAGGTCATATGCATCGCGCCATTGTTAAGGTCATGCGTGCATTTAATCAGGAGTATCAAGAGTTTCATCAGGGTCTCAGCGATTACTTTATTAAACAGCTGATCAAAAAACACGGGCGAAATATCAGCAAAATAAGATCACTAACAGGCTTTGGTGAATCGCATGTAAAAAAAGGCTTTAATCAGGAGCTGGCACAAACCTCCAGTTTTATTGAACAGCAAAAGTCCCTATTGTCATCTGCTTTTACCGAAATCAACTCCTACTGCTATCACAACAAAACCGCAAGGATGCCAGCCATAGACTTTTATCGTATTATGCAGAGTTATGCCGATGGGCATATTTCTATTCGTTCCCGATTGGATAGATTAATGGAAACAGGTTTGATAGATGAGGATGAGCAAGGCGTTTTTGTGGTTTTTGATAAACCTGTAAAGAACAGGAGCAATGATGAATATTTAAAATTCATCAGTGAAGGCTTTGATCACTTAGCATCAACTGTTATCTATAATAAGAATAAACCCGATCATTTGTCCAAGCTGTTTCAAAGACGAATAAGATCTACCCAAATACCGCCAGAAAGATCAATCAAGATCCAAGATCAGATCAATGATATATTGGCTGTATCTCTTAAACAAATTGATGATTTGTTTTTAGAAAACGAAGAAAGTGTCCCCGAAAATAATTACCCAGAAATCGTGGTACATTTTCTACATTACAATCAAAACTTAACAGAGGAATACAATCATGAAAAAACTTAGCTTTTTTTTACTTTTAAGCAGCTTTACCGCTCTCTCTAGCGATGTAGATG
>JAESTH010000220.1 GCA_016763695.1 Alcanivoracaceae bacterium | reverse complement strand
GCAAAGTCATTTTCAAAAAATATTTCGCCAAGTTTTTTATCATCCAAAATATCCTTAATCCAGAAAGAGTTGTTTTTACGTTTTTTTAGATAAATGTTGCTCACCTGATAGACTCAATATTTTTTTTCCAGTTTTTGCCATCAAAATTATTGACTCTGAGGTTTAACTGAGAAAAATTGTCAATACACCTGACATTGATGCTCCAGCAATCTGGGTGAGAACGGGGCTGGTAGAAAGACTTGACCCCACATTTTTTACAAAATAAGTGTTTGGCAATTTTTTTATTAAATTGATAGTTTTCCAGTAAGTTCCAATCAGAGCATAATTTAAATTGTGGCTTGGGGATAATTAAATGTAAATAGCCGAATTTTTCACAAATACTACAATTACACAGCGTGATTTCACTGAACTCGATTGATTGCTTTAAATTGATTTGATAACGGATCGACTGGCAATGACAGCCGCCTTTATATTCATGAGTACCCATAGTTTGAATCATACAAGTTTTCTGATAATGTTCAATCATATATTATCTTTATTAGCCAATATGTGCGATAATCCCGCGGCTTTTATATGCACTAATAATTTGGAGAACAATTATGAATTTTTTTATATCTGATGCAATGGCACAAACTTCTGGGGCAACATCTGCTGGAGGTGGTTTTACTTCACTGATACCATTGGTTTTAATCTTTGTAGCTATGTATTTTTTGTTGATAAGACCACAACAAAAGAAAATGAAAGCCCATCAAGGCATGGTAGCAGCTCTGGGAAAAGGTGATGAGGTGATAACTAATGGCGGCATACTTGGAAAGATAATTTCTTTAGATGATTCATTCGTTACCGTTGAAATTGCCTCAAATGTCTCCATAAAGCTACAACGCGGAGCAATTGCTAATATTATGCCCAAGGGAACGATTAAATCAGTAAAATAATAACAACTCCCATTAGCATTGTAACTAATTAATTAAATATTAAAAAATAGGATTTATTATGAATCATTATCCTTTATGGAAAAACCTGCTGATACTTATGGTATTGGCACTTGGTATTTTTTATGCCTTGCCAAATATATATGGTAGAAGCCCTGTTGTGCAGACCAGTGCAATTAAGTCTCAAGCCGTAGATGAAAAGCTATTGGCAAGTATTGGTAAAAAATTAGAAGCTGGCAATATTTCACAATATGAATTATCACTAGAAAATGACACGGTAATAACAAAATTTGAAAATTTGGACGATCAGTTTAAAGGTAAAGAAATTTTGGATGGTTTATCAGGTTATAAATCTGCTCTTAATCTCAAACCAAATGTTCCAGACTGGTTATCAAATGCTGGTGGTAATGCCATGAGTCTTGGTCTTGATTTAAGAGGTGGTGTTTACTTCTTGATGGAAGTTGATATGAAAGAGGCTTTAGCAAATAAGTTTAACCAGATACGTGGCGATGCCGTGCAGATTTTATCAAAAGAAAAAATTTCCAAAAAAAGTTTAAAATGGAAAAAAGATAAATTGGTCATAACTTTTAAATCTGAGGAGCTTGCAGATAGGGCCTTTGATAAATTAAGAAAGCAAATCAATGAGGTTAACTTTAAGCAGCGACAAATTGATGGTGTTGAAGCAATAGTTGGCAGCATACGCGATAAAGCTATTCAGGATATCAAAGATAAGGCGATAGAGCAAAATATTACTACAATCAGAAGTCGTGTCAATGAGTTTGGTGTGGCTGAGCCCATTGTACAACGACAGGGTTCGGATAGAATTGTTGTGCAATTACCAGGTGTGCAGGACTCAACAGAGATAAAAGATACGCTGGGTTCAGTTGCAACTTTAGAATATCGTGCAGTTGATATGAATCCTAATCACAATGCTCTGATCATCATGAACTCAGGAAAATCTCCTCCATTAGGATTTAAATTATATAAAGATAAAGATGGTCGTCCAGTGTTGTTGAGTAAACGTGTGATTGCGACAGGTGATCAGCTTATTGATGCAACATCAGGCACTGAGCAGCAATCAGGTAGACCAATGGTTTCTGTGCGGTTAAATAACATTGGGGCCAAACGTATGCTGGATTTTACCCGAGATAATGTAGGTAATAATATGGCGGTGGTATTTAAAGAGCGTGTCATTTCTCATAAAGATCCAGAAACGGGTAGGAATGTTTATATAGAAGAACAAACGGTTATTAATAATGCCGTCATTCAGGGAGTCTTTAGTGACAGGTTCCAGACTACAGGTTTGGAAAGTCCTAAGTTTGCAGCTAAATTGGCTTTGCAATTACGTTCTGGTTCACTGGCTGCACCAGTTGAAATTGTCAGGGAAAAAACCATCGGACCAAGTTTAGGTAAAGAGAACATTGATAAAGGCTTCAATTCAGTGATGATTGGTTTTGTAGTGGTATTGATATTCATGCTGATTTACTATCGCATGTTTGGTTTGGTTGCCAATATTGCATTGACTTTTAATGTGGTACTTATGATTGCGGTTTTATCATTATTTGGAGCGACTTTAACTCTACCAGGTATTGCAGGTATTGTATTAACAGTAGGTATGGCGGTAGATGCCAATGTACTGATATTTGAGCGTATTAAGGAAGAGCTGGCTTTGGGCAATAGTCCACAGGGCAGTATTAAGGCAGGTTATGAAAAGGCCTTATCAACCATTGCAGATGCTAATATCACAACATTTATTGCAGCAATAGTACTGTTTGCTTTTGGTACTGGGCCGATTAAGGGTTTTGCCGTTACTTTAAGCATCGGTATCGTGACTTCAATGTTCACGGCTATCATGGTTTCACGTGCGATTGTGAACATGATCTATGGCAATAAAACAAAACTTAAAACACTTTCAATATAAGGAGAAGAACATGAATTTATTGGGAAAAATAAAATATGATTTCATGGCAAAACGTAAGATTGCGATGATTTTTTCATTGGTTTTGGTTGCCATCTCTATTGGTTCACTGGCAACTAGAGGGCTAAATTTTGGTTTGGACTTTACGGGAGGAACTGCGGTCGTGGTCAACTTTGAAAAAACCATTGAGTTAGACCAGATTCGTGAAGTGCTAGAGAAAAATAATTTTGCTGATGCTGTTGTACAAAATTTTGGCTCAGCTAAATCAATACAAATACGTTTACCATCTAAAAGTATAAATGATTCATCAAATATTAGTAATCAGTTGGCAGACATTATTTTACCTCTGGATGCTGGAGCTAAAGTAGGTACAGGTGATTATATTGGTTCTCAGGTGGGAGATGAATTGGTTGAAGATGGCTCGCTGGCCATACTATATGCCATAATTGGTATTTTGTTATATGTCACCATAAGATTTGAATGGCGTTTTTCAGTTGGTTCTGTGGTGGCCTTGGTACATGATGTGGTCATTACTACTGGGGTGTTTTCCGTCATACAAATGGAGTTTGATTTAACTATTCTGGCAGCATTGCTGGCGGTGATAGGTTATTCCCTGAATGATACCATTGTGGTATTTGACCGGGTCAGAGAGAACTTCAGGGGCCTGAGAAAGAAAACGCCAGCACAGGTGTTTAATACTTCAATTAACCAAACCCTATCACGAACCATTATCACTTCGTTAACCACATTATTGGTGTTGTTTGCATTATTCTTTATTGGTGGTTCCATGATACATGGTTTTGCATTTGCTTTGATTGTTGGGGTTATTATTGGTACTTATTCTTCAATTTTTGTTGCCAGTACCGCCACTTTATCATTGGGGATCTCTAGAGAGGACTTAATGCAAGTGGAAAAAGAAGGGGTGAACCTGGATCATATTCCTTAATTGATTGGTATATTCTTATAGAAATGAGGCTGTGAAATTCTTTCAGAGTCTCATGCTCAATCTCGTGTGATTTCAAGGATGAAGTTTTATTAATCAAAAAATTCTTCATGTTTATTTTTCATTATAAGAAAATCAATATTATCAGGGGCGCTGTCGTTTACAGTGTTTTTGATGCGATGGCTGCGTTGTATCTTGATCAGTTTTCATGGTTAAGATTTTTTGGAATCATGTTTATTGGAGCAACTATTTATACTTTTGAAATCCCTAATTATTTTGCCTGGATCGAAAAAAAATGCAGTAAATATAGTGGCTATAAACACCAAATAATGAAAACGATTTATGCTTTACTGTATTTTAATCCTTTATGGATAGCCAGGCATTTACTGTTTATTGAATTATTAACCATTGGTAGTAGTAGTTTTACAACATTAACTATTGCCATAAAATCATTTATTGTTAATATACCCATATCTTTATTTGTTAATTTCTTTATTCAAAATCAAATAAAATTAACAAATCGTTATATAGCCAGTGTTACTTTTTCTGGTGTTATGGCAATATATTATGCTTTTAGTCGTAGCTTGTTTAATGGGACATTGTTTTTATGAATATTTGGCAGACAATACTGCAATTACTTAAAAGTAGACATAGTCTTTATCTACTAACAGTTATAGAGTCATCAGGGAGTGCGCCAGGGCGCAGAGGCTTTAAAATGATGGTTGCGGATAATGGTGAATTGTATGGTTCCATAGGTGGTGGAATCATGGAGTACAATTTGGTTGAAAAGGCTAAGTCTTTATTGCTTGCCACTAGTAGTGAGTCTTTCACTGTTAAACAGGTGCATAATGGTAGCTCAGAGTCAAGTTCTGGGATGATTTGCTCTGGGACACAAATTGTTGCATTCACGCCATTATTTGACCAGCACAAAGAAATAATTGCTCAGTGTGACAGTCGTTGTCAGATGATTAAAATATCAAGTACAGGTCTTGATTTGCTTGATGTTAATCAGGCAGAAATGACAGAAATACTTTCTGATGATGTTTGGTTTTATACAGAGCTGCTTAATAGTCAGCTAATCGTACATATTTTTGGTGCTGGGCATGTTAGTTTACCTACTTCAGAATTATTAAGTAAACTTGGTTTTCAGGTTAATTTGTACGATAATCGGTATGATATCAATACTTTTATGGTAAATAATTATGCCTCTTATAAGAAGATTATTAATTATGAGGCCATTTTTACTTCAATAAATGTGACTCAGAACGATTATGTTTTGTTAATGACGCATAAATTTACTGAAGATAAACTATTGTTATCGCAATTGCTAAAATCAAGGCAAAAGTACCTGGGTGTGTTGGGGAGTAAAAATAAGATAAATGTGATGTTCAGCGCACTGGTAAATGATGGGTATGCACAGACAGACCTGAATAAGGTTTATGCACCTGTCGGGGTTAATATCAATAGTCGAACTGTTCAGGAGATTGCTGTTAGTATTGCTGCAGAGATTATTAATATAAAAAATAAATCTTGATTAAAATCTATAGAGTGTGATTTCCCTCTAGGAGACCCTGGCCGAGAATAAGTGGTTTTGACAAGTATTCAGTCAGGACAATTAGTAAGTATTTTTTGGTAGAATTCTACATTAAACTCTTTGAGAAAATTTCTGGCATCTGCATCTTTACAATCGTAATCTTTTAAAATGGCTTTAAAATTAATTTCGGCACTGTCAAATTGCTCAAGTTTTAAGAATCTGTTAGCGGCGGCTCTTTTGGTATTGAGTTCTATCTTCTGGCTTGGTGTTAAATCATTGTGATTGACTTTAATTTTTTCTTGTGTCATATACCAACCAGTGATGCCAGCAATCCCCAATGCAATTACCGAGGATAGTATATAAATAATTAATTTATTAGACCTTGTCTGTATTTGACGTATGGGTATGAAGCCCTGTGTGGTCTGTGAATTGCTGCGATCCAAGCGTTTGATCCATTTATCTAAAATGCTGGTTAATTGATCAGCAGACTGATACCTGTCATCAGGGTCTTTGGCTAATAACTTGTCTAATATGGATTGTAAGGCGGATTTGTCCTTAGGCAATGGAGGAGGGGGTTCATGTACATGTGCATAGCTAATGGCAAAAGTATCTTCACCTTCAAATAGTTTTTTACCTATCAACATTTCGTACATGACCACGCCTAGCGCATAAAGGTCAGAGCGTTCATCAATGTCTTTGCCTAAAGCCCTTTCTGGACTCATGTAGTGTGGTGTACCTACTACAGCACCGATACGGGTGAATTCACTGGTTTTGCCATGTGCTTTGGCAATACCAAAGTCTAACAAAACAGCTTTTCCTTCTTCATTGAACATGATATTTTCAGGCTTAATGTCACGGTGCAGTGTTTGGCGTTTATGCGAGTGAGCCAATGCACTGCTCATGTCTTTCATGATATGTAAGATGTCAATATCTTCAAGCACCTTCTCGCTAATCTTTTGTTTTAAATCACCACCAGGAAGAATCTCCATAGCCAGATAATAGTTTTTATCGACAACGCCACAAGAATAAACAGTGACGATATTTGGATGATTAAATTGCGCAACTGTGTCGCCTTCTTGTTTTAAGTCTTCAAGAATTTTTGGATCGTTATTACTGGGGGAAACAATTTTTATGGCAACTTTACGTTTGGGTTGCAATTGCTCACCTAAATATACTTTGGCCATTCCACCCTGGCCAATTTCCTTGATTAGTCTAAAATTTGGTATTTTAAGTTGCTGTTCTGACACTTCTTAACTCATCTGGGTTTATAGGCTTATTCTAACCTGAATAAAATAGAAATAAATCATATTTATAAACAATATGAATATTAGACTTAGTTTTATGCTTGATTGAAATATTTTCTTCTATTTTTGCAGTGGTGTAAAGCACTCTCATGATAAGATGAAAAATTCTAGGCGTACTATTTTATAAATCTATGTTTAATTATTTCGACAACCATAAAGAATCCATGAGAAAGGTTGATACAGCATGGTTAAGAATGGAATCCCCTTCAAATTTAATGATGATTACTGGCATGATGTTTCTTGATAAGTTGCCTGATTATGATGCTTTTTTAGAAATGATAGAGAAGAATTTTCTCAGTTTTCGTAGATTTAAGCAAAAGGCAGTGATGAATTCAACAGGAACTTATTGGCAGGATGATGAGTTTTTTGATATCAAAGGACATGTCAGGCGGGTTGCGCTGCCAGGAAATGCAGACTATAAAGAGTTGCAGGATTTTGTCAGTGACCTGGCTTCGTCACCATTGGATAAATCTAAACCATTGTGGCAGTTTCATATTGTGGAGAATTATGAGAAAGGCGCAGTGTTAATTTCCCGTATTCATCATTGTTATGCCGATGGAATTGCTCTCATTCAAGTGTTGTTATCTATGACCAGTACCAGTAGAGAAAAGAGCTTAAACTTGAGCCGAGAAAATAACAGTAAAGAACACCACCGTAAATTAGGCATGTTGAAATCAGTTATTAACCCTGCAAAAAAGCAGTTTACTAATTCAATAAAGATGGCTAACCAGATAAAAGATCTGGGAATTCAGGCTCTACTTAACCCAGAATTACTTGAAAAAGGTGTGTCTGAGTTCACAGATATTGCAGCTGAATTATTTAATGCTCTGACTTTGCCTGATGATCCTCCAACTGTTTTCAAATCAAAACTCAGTGTCAGAAAAAATGCTGCTTGGGCCGAGTCTATAGAACTGGGAAAAGTTAAAGCCATTGCTTATGCAACAGGTACCACTGTTAATGATGTGCTTATCTCAAATTTAGCAGGAGCATTGCGCGAATACATGTTGAATATTGGTGAAAACCCTAATGGATTAACCATTAATGCTACGGTTCCTGTTAATCTTCGACCACTGGAACATGCAAAAAATTTAGGTAATCATTTTGGTTTGGTTTTCCTTAAATTGCCGATATTTGAAAGTAATCCATTAAAAAGATTGGCATATGTTCATCAAGAAATGAATGAACTGAAAAAATCCAAACAGGCTATTGTTTCTTTTGGTTTATTAAGTGCAATTGGTATGGCGCCTGCCGCGGTACAAAATATGTTGTTAGATCAGTTCTCTCAAAAAGCGACTACAGTACTTACTAATGTCCCAGGGCCTCAGGTACCGCTATATATAACTGGTGCAGAAGTTCAAAAAATAATGTTTTGGGTTCCGCAAAATGGCACAATCGGTATGGGAATCAGCATCTTGTCATATAATGGTATGGTTGAATTTGGTTTAATAGTTGATAAAAATCTGGTCTCTGACCCTGAAAATGTTATTAAAGAATTTCCAAAACAATTTGATCACTTGCTGGATTGTATGATGATGCATCCCTGGGATGGAGAAGTGCATGCAGAAATTCTGGATTGACTTTTTATAAATTATTTTTAATCAGCGTATATGAAAATCCAGTATTTCTCGTATGACGCCAGTGGCATAAGCTCCCGGCAGCAACTTAAAAGTTAATTTTAAATTGTCATTGATCCATTCATGTGCTAAATCTATTGGGCATATGCGCATGGCTCGGCGGTCTTGTTTGAGGCGAAACTTTTCAAAGCCCTGTTGATAAATCGGAAATGAATCAGCAAGCTGTTTTTCCAGAGTTGCACATGATTCGCTGCTTTGAACTTGATCTTCTCCCCACATAGCAGCAGTAAGATGAATGTCAAATACTTTTAACCGTTCTGCTATTTCAGTTGCGGTGGCATCACTGGCAGCGAACCATGAGTGGCTTTTGTTTAATTGCAGAATATCTCCAGTTATAGCAGTATCCCAGATTTTCTCTTTAATTCTTTGTGCAACTATTGTATTGAAAATATGGCTACGGGCAGTAGATAGCAATATACTTTTCAGATTTTTGGTTTTGACTTTATAGCTACCAGAAAACCAGTCCTGAACTTTTTGTATATTACCCATATCATGGCCAAACCTCTGTGGTCCAAAATAATTGGCGACACCATTATCTTTTATTTTTTGAATATTTTTTTCTATTTGTTGTTTTTTATTATTTGTACTATCACTTTTATCGTTACTTTTTATTTCGCGAATAATGATTTCAAACTGGTTATAATCCAGTTGCCCGACTTTGATTTTTTTACTGTGTTTTGCATGTTCAATTATTGTGATCGCATCAGGTAGGGCAGATTGGATTTTCTCAATATCTGATATTTTAGGTAATTGTATGCTGAACCACTGTTGTGTGACAGCATGCCTGTCCTTTAGGCCTGCAAAGCCCACCTGACGACGTGGTGTTTGACAAACATTTGATAACTGTTTGGCAACCCAGTCGGTATTGCTATCTGTTTTTTCTATGTATAACCATAAGTGTTCGCCTGCACCAGATAGCTCAATATCGTTTAGTTCAGTCACTTTGAAGTCTTGTGGATTTGTGCGAATGGTACCAGTGCTAGATATTTTATTTATTGTTGGGAATAGGCTGTTAAAATCTAAATTCATCAGGTTTTATCCGTAGAGACAAAGCATGCTTTGTCTCTACAATATAGTTTAGAATTTGGCATTTCCTGGTGTTCTTGGGAAAGCGATAACATCACGAATATTGTTTATGCCTGTGACATAGCTCACTAATCGTTCAAATCCTAAGCCAAACCCTGCATGTGGTACAGTACCATATCTACGCAGGTCTATGTACCATTTGTATTCCTCAAGATCAAGGTCATGTTCTTTCATTCTGTCTATAAGTACATCCAGGCGAGCTTCTCTTTGTGAGCCGCCGATCAACTCACCAATACCCGGCACAAGTACATCCATGCATGCCACTGTTTTGCCATCATCATTGCAGTGCATATAAAAAG
Source organism: Alcanivoracaceae bacterium (assembly GCA_016763695.1). Classification (GTDB taxonomy): domain Bacteria; phylum Pseudomonadota; class Gammaproteobacteria; order Xanthomonadales; family Marinicellaceae; genus NORP309. The sequence goes on along the minus strand of JAESTH010000220.1, from coordinate 35,060 downwards.
GTTTAATTGTTTTTGGGTAGTTCATGATTACTGTTGGTTTTTTATAATACTCTTCAGCTAGATACCTTTCATGTTCTGTCTGTAACTCTGTACCCCATTCAACTTTATATTCAAATTTTTTACCAGATTTCAGTAGTATTTCAACAGCATCCGTATAATCTACCCTAGCAAAACTATCTTTCTGGAATGATTGTAATCTATCGATAACGCCTTTTTGCACAAATTTATCGAAGAACTGCATATCATCTGCATTTTCTTCAAGTACGGCATTGAATACATATTTTAAGAAGTCTTCAGCTAAATCAGCACTATCTTTTAAGTCATGGAAGGCCACTTCGGGTTCTATCATCCAAAACTCAGCCAGATGTCTGGTTGTATTAGAGTTTTCGGCTCTGAATGTTGGGCCAAATGTATAAACTTTAGACAAGGCCAGGGCATGTGTTTCTACATTTAGTTGTCCAGATACTGTTAGATAGGTTTCTTTTCCAAAAAAATCCTTGGAATAATCAACAGCACCTTTATCTGTCATTGGTATATTAGCTAAATCTAGTTGTGTCACTCTAAACATATCGCCGGCACCTTCACAGTCACTGGCGGTAATAATAGGTGTGCTTATCCAGTTGAAGCCCTTGCCATGAAAAAATCTGTGTACAGCCTGCGCAAGTGTATTGCGCACTCTGGTCATGGCGCTAAATGTATTGGTACGGGGGCGTAAGTGTGCCACACTACGTAGAAACTCCATGGTGTGTCGCTTGGGTTGGACAGGATAGGTTTCAGGGTCTTCAACCATACCTGTTACTTCTACAGACGATGCCTGAATTTCGCATGTCTGTCCCTTACCACCAGACTTGACCAGTTTACCAGTAATAATGGCAGAGCAGCCAGTTGTTAAGTGTTTAATCTGTTCACTATAATTATCCAGGGTATTATCAGCAATGACCTGGATTCCATCAAAGCATGAACCATCGTGCATGATAATAAACGAAAATCCGGCTTTTGAATCGCGGCGATTTCTCACCCAACCTTTGATGGTTACGATTGTATCAAAGGTGATCTCACCTTTTAATGCTTGTTTGATTGATATATCAACAGAGCTGTCTGTCATTGTTTTTTCCTGTTTTATTTTTCTGTTTGGTTTGAAATGGAAGAGTTTTTCAGCACTTTCATTTTTTAATCTATTTTTCGATCATCCTTTCTTCGGACTGTATTCCTTCGATCTTTAAAATCCACGCCTACTATCTTGGATCGCCTTATCTTTGTTCGCCTATCATCAAAGTCTATGTCTTCTTTAATAACACGTCTTTCTACTCTGCGGCGATCCACAAAGTCTTCAGCAATGTCGTAGGAGCGCCGGTCTTGTGTCCGCCGCTCCAGTATTGTTTTTCCTTGTGAATCTTTTTGCTTTTTATCACTCATAAGGCTTTTTTACTAACTTGCCTTTTCTAAAGTGTTGACTTCATCTTTTGCGTTTGCTTTTGGTCCATTAATAATGGCATATTCAACAGCATCGATAATTAAATCAACTTCGGCAGAGGTGATTGCGAAATGTGGTGTAAAGCGCAGTGAGTTTTCTCCGCCATGAATGACGCCAACACCATGAAAACGTAAAAATTCTTCAATTGAATCTGTGCCATAAGCTTTGAACTCTGATGCCAGTTCGCATGAAAATAATAGGCCTGTGCCTTGCACATTGGTCACTTGACCGTTTAATTTCTGTTGTAAACCATTAAGCTTTTCAACAAATTCTACACCACGTTCGAGAATATTCTTTCTGAATGCATCATCAACTCTTGCTAGTACTTCGCAAGCAACATCCATGGCTTTAGGATTGGTTGTCATGGTATTTCCATAAACACCTTTAACATACATGGCCGCAGTATCAGCAGTCATGGCTAATACGGACAATGGATAATGCCCTGCATTCAGTGCTTTAGAATAGGTTTCCATATCTGGTGCATCAATGCCGTCAAAACCCTGATAATCGACGATTGACAAGCAGCCCTGTGCGCGTAAGCCAGCCTGAATGGAATCGACTAATAATAATGTTCCTCGTTCTTTAGTTAATGCACGAGCTGTATCATAAAATTCTCTACTGATGCCCATGCCAGGGTTTCCTTCGCCCATAACAGGTTCCATAAAAAATGACTCTATAAAGATATTATCAGCATCAACTTGAGCAAATGCCTGTTTTAAGTCTTCTATGTCATTGATACCGATAGTGATTAGGTTGTCTCTGTTCTGGAATGAGGCGCAGTTTTTTCTGTATCCACCCAATGATGAATCAGAGTATTGAGCAGGTCGATCTGTACGGCCATGAAATGCCCCTTTCAAGGCCATTATTTTTATTTGTTTGCCAGCATGTCGGCCACCATTGTCCGTCATGTTTTTTGCATTGATGTCTGATATTCTGGCTGCTACTGTTACGGCCTCTGAACCAGAGTTCATGCACAAAAACTTATCAAAAGGGCAGTTACCCTGGGTATGTCCAACTTCGCGTTTTATGGCTTGGCTTAGTTTAAGTTGTCCTACAGCTGCTGTCATGATATTTGCCATGACATGCGGTCTGCTCATGGCCTCAAGTACAAAAACAGGAGCATGGCCAGCACCTAACATACCATATCCGCCATTATCATGTATAACGGCACCTTTTAAGGTGATTAACCAGGCTCCTTTGCCGGCCAGTGAAACATATGGGTTAATTGCATCATCAGAATAGAAGTTAACATAATCCTGCTGTATATGTTGCATTTGTGCTGTTTCGTCCATGTCGACCAAGTTCGGAAACTCAGCTTTAATGTTATTGAAGTTATCATAAGCTGTTTCAATCGCTTGTGCCAGACTCGGGTCGCTGACAAGAAATTTGGTAATAATATCATCACCTAAACCTTTGGTTAATACGCTTCCTTTGGATGCGCGTATCACGTTTAATTTATCAAATGCAGTCATTTTATTCCTCGTTAAGAATATGTTAATAATTTAGCGCAATATTTTATCACATAATGGTGATGAAAATCAGTAAGTGCTCAGTTGAAAGTTGCTGTTTTTGTGTTCTATGTAACTTGTTTGTTGATGCCAATCCCCAACAACCATTCTATGGTGTTGTTTATTGTCGATTAAAAAATTGTGAAAAGCTGGGCGATGTGTGTGCCCATGCAGCATTAATGTGGTTTTATGCTGTTTAAATAGGTTAACGACAGCTAGTTGGTTAACATCCATTATTTCTGCTTTAGAGGCTTGGGTGTGTTGTTGGCTTTTTATTCTGGCCTGATTGGCAAACGCTATTCGCTCCTGTAATGATAGGCTTAAAAACCATTGTTGCCATTTTTTGGAGCGTAATTGCTGTCGTATTTTTTGATATTCGATATCATCTGTGCACAATTCATCGCCATGTGTGAGAATGAGTTTTTCGTCGTCCAGTACAATGATACTTGGATATTCGAGTATGATGAGCCCTGCAGCACTCGCAAAGGCAGATGACAGTAAAAAATCACGATTACCTGCCATAAAGTAACATTTTGTCTGATATTTGCTGGTTAGATTGTTTAAATCATCGCAAACTTTTTGTGCAACATCGGTTATAGCATCATCACCTAAATAGTACTCAAACAGATCGCCCAAGATATATAAGGAGTCAGCATCTTGAGCTTTATCATGAATAAAGCTTTTGAATCTTTGATATATCTCAGGTTGTGAATCGTTTAAGTGTAAGTCTGCAATAAATAAAGTTGTTTGCCTCACCTGTTTTACATGTCCGCAGCAGTTTTTGGCTTTTCCTGTTCAGTAGTTTCAGGAGCTTCTGGGGCTTTATCTAGTATTGAAATCTTCTTAATCAACATGGTTTTAATAGGTACGTCTCTATTAAATGGAGGATTTGGACCTGTTTGGGTAAAACGAATTTCATCTACCACATCCAGACCCTGTATCACTTTACCAAATACTGCATATCCCCAAGTGCGACCATTTTGTTCGCCAGTATAATCCAGTGACAGATTATCCTGAACATTTATAAAGAATTGTGAGGTGGCAGAATGTGGGCTAGGTAATCTGGCCATGGCAATTGTTCCTCTGGCATTTTTCAGTCCATTGTTGGCTTCGTTTTGTATGGGTTCTCTGGTGGTTTTACGGGTTAATTCTTCATCAAATCCTCCACCCTGGATCATAAATGTGGGAATTACACGATGGAATACTGTGCCATTATAATACCCATCAGTAGTATATTTGACAAAGTTGGCAACGGAAAGAGGGGCTTTTTCCTGATCAAGTTCAAGGATGATATCACCACGATTTGTTTCCATTTTCACATAAACGGGCGCAGCCAACACAGATATAGAGCAGATAAGCCCGATGCATAGTAATGATATGGTTAGTTGTTTTTTCATAAAGTTTCTCAATTAATTTTATTGAATTTTAGCGTATCTAAGGATTAAAGGCCATGTTTTCAAGATGAATAGGTTCTCAAAAACTAGTCATTCTTCAATTCCACTTCGGTTTATTCTTATCTAAAAATGATTTAAGTCCTAATTGTCCTTCTGGTGATACTCGTACAGATGCGATGACCTGTGTGGTATATTGATCCAGTCTTTTTTGTTGTGCAACGGTTCTTGATATGACTGAATGGACTAATTTCTTACTGATTTGTTTGGCACTTGGCCCTGTAGATAATAGAAATTTGATCTGTCTTTCTACCAATTCATCTAGTTGTTCTATTGGACAGATCTCAGATAATAATCCCATTTCATAAGCCTTTTGTGCATGAAATATTTCTGCCGTCTGAAAATATCTCCTTGCATGTCGACTAGATATCGCGTCAATAACATAAGGTGAAATAACAGCAGGGACTAAACCCAGCTTTGCTTCGGTCAAGCCAAACTTTGCTTGTTCATTTGCAATAACAATATCACAACAAGCAATCAGGCCTACACCACCACCAAGAGCCAGCCCCTGGACTTTTGCAATAACTGTTTTGCTACAAAAATTGATTGCGCGCATCAAGGCTGCAAGTTTTAGTGAGTCTTCCTGATTTTCTCCTTGGGTGGCTTCTACCATTGATTTCATCCAGTTGATATCAGCTCCTGCTGAAAATGAATCTCCCAGACTCTGTAATACAATAATTATGGTATCAGAGTTTTTATCTAAAGCTTCAAAGGCGGCTGTCATTTCTGCGATCATTTCTGCATTAAAAGCATTATGAACATCTGGTCGTGCCATGGTTAGGGTCGTTACACCTTTTTTATTGGTGTCTATTTTTATAGTTTTGTACATGGAAAATTGTTTCATAAGCTTTCACTTTAATTTATGGTTTTGGTTTGATGGTTGAGTATTTTCTTTATGTTATTTACATTCTAAATACGCCATACTTGGTTTCTGCAACTGGAGCATTTAATCCTACTTCTATGGCAAGACCAAGTACCCGACGGGTATCAATAGGATTGATTATACCATCGTCCCATAGTCTTGCTGTTGAGTAATAGGGGCTACCCTGGTCTTCATATAGTTGTTTTATTTTATTATATTCGGCTTGTTTTTCAGTTTCATCCCACTGTATGTCACGTTTATCCATACCATCCTGCTTGATTGTGGTCAATACTGATGCAGCCTGTTCTCCACCCATAACGGAAATACGTGCATTAGGCCACATCCATAAAAATCGCCCTGCGTAGGCACGACCATTCATGGCGTAGTTTCCTGCACCAAAAGAGCCACCGATAACAACTGTATATTTAGGTACGGATGCACAGGCCACTGCAGTCACCATTTTTGCGCCATTTTTAGCAATACCATTGTGCTCGTATTCTTTACCAACCATAAAGCCAGTAATGTTTTGTAAAAATACCAAAGGAATGTTTCGCTGATTGCACAGTTCAATAAAATGAGCGCCTTTTAAAGCGGATTCAGAAAATAATATACCATTATTGGCAATAATACCTACAGGGTTTCCATGTATGTGGGCGAATCCACAAATTAGGGTTGTACCATATTTTTGTTTAAATTCCTGAAAATCTGAGGCATCAACAATACGTGCTATTATTTGACGTATATCATACGGGATACGGGTACTTTGTGGAACAATGCCATATAGCTCCTTTTCATTATGAATTGGGGCTCTGCTGGCTATTTGCTTTAGCCATTTGTGTTTGCGACGATTGAAATATTTAACTATATCTCGGGTGATTGCTAAAGCATGTTGGTCATTTTCAGCAAAATGATCGGTGACACCAGAAATGGATGAATGGACTTCAGCGCCCCCCAATGTTTCTGCATCTACAATTTCGCCAGTTGCGGCCTTAACCAGAGGTGGCCCGCCTAAAAATATGGTGCCCTGTTGTTTGACGATAACGGCTTCATCACACATGGCAGGAACATAAGCACCACCAGCGGTACAAGAGCCCATTACTACCGCAATTTGAGGGATATTTTTGGCTGAAAGCTGTGCCTGATTGAAAAAAATACGCCCAAAATGTTCTTTGTCTGGAAATACTTCATCTTGCAATGGTAAAAAGGCCCCACCTGAGTCGACCAAATAAATACAGGGTAAATGATTTTCCAAGGCAATTTCCTGGGCTCTTAGGTGTTTTTTTACGGTTAGTGGGAAATAAGTTCCGCCCTTAACAGTTGCATCATTGGCAACGATAATGACGTTTTGTCCCTGTATAACACCGATACCTGTGATTAGGCCAGCAGCTGGGGCAACATTGTCATACATTTCGTTGGCGGCAAGTGCAGAGAGTTCTAGAAATGGACTGCCTTTATCAATCAGTGCGTGTATTCTATCTCTTACAAGTAATTTATTGCGGGAAATATGCCTGTCTCTGGATTTTTGTGAACCTCCCAGGGAGATTGTTGTTGTTTTGTCACGTAACTCATCTACAAGTGAGTGCATGAACTGATAGTTTTGCGCAAATTCGGTTGATTCGGTATTGATTGTGTTTTTGATTATTGTCATTTTGAGATTATATCATGAAGCATGGAGTTGGGAGCTTGAAAAGTGATTAGATTAAGAGGCTCTGTACACAGAGCCTCTTAATGCGGTGCTTATTTTAACCGTGATGTTCGTTAGAATCATGAACGTGCCCATGTTCTAATTCTGTTTCAGATGCTGCCCTGATATTGGTGACTTCAACGGTAAAGTTAAGTTGTACACCAGCTAATGGGTGATTGTTGTCAACATAAACATTATCATTTTTGACATCGGTTACTTTGACCACTGTCATTTGCCCATCGGGAGTTTTACCCTGAAATTGCATGCCTGCTTCAATTGTAATATCAGGAGGAAACTGAGTTCTTGGTACTTCATGTACCAATTCATTGTTGTACTCACCATAGCCATCAGTGGGGTTGATGCTGACATCAAATATGTTGCCGACAGTTTTTCCTATTAAGGCATTTTCTAATCCAGAGATAATATTACCAGCACCAATAAGAAAGCTGAAGTTGCCATCTTCTGATTGGTCAATGATATTTTTATCATTATCAGTTAAAGTGTATTTAATATTAACTACATTTTTATCTGCTATTTTCATGTTATTTTCCATTTGTTATTTATTTCAGGTATGAATATACCTCACCTACTTTTGTTTAAATCTTTTATCACCGCAGCAAGGAATCGAGCGGCTTCGCCACCAGTAACAGCACGGTGATCAAACGTTAATGATAAGGGGATCATTCTATGTACTTCGAATCCTCCGAGTACGGGAACAACTTCCTGTAATAATTTACCAGATGCCATGATAGCAACACATGGTGGTGTGATCATTGGTGTAGCATAGCGGCCAGCAAAAACGCCAAAATTTGATAACATAATGGTAAAGTCTTTCATGTCAGCAGCAGGAATACTTCTGGCTTTAACTTGCTCTTTTATGGTGTTCATGCCTGCGCGTACTTGTGATGCATCGCGTTGCTCGCAGTTGCGCATGGTTGGTACAAATAATCCATCAGGTGTATCAACAGCAATACCTACATCAACGTGGCTGATGATTCTTCGGGCTAATTTTTCACCATTAAACCAGGAGTTTAAAGCTGGTTCTGCTGCAACTCCTTTGACCATGGCTCTGATTAATCTGGCAGTGATATCTTCTCCTGTAGCCCATTTATGGATATCTGCATCATCCATAATGGTGGTAGGAACTATTTGTGCATGTGCACTGGTCATTATTCTGGCCATGGCACGGCGAGTGCCTTTGACTTGTTGCCACTCATCGTTGACTATTGAAGGGGTAACAATGGTTGCTCTTACTGGCTCAACTACGGGGGTAGGGGTAGTGACCACTGGTTTTGCTGTATCCTGTGGTGTTTGTGATTTCATTGTATCTGCCAGACGGATATCGCTGGGGCGAATCACCCCGCCTACTCCTGTGGGGATGACATCATTTAGATCTACTTTCAGTTTCTTTGCCAAAGCTTTAACTGCTGGTGCAATTTTAATGTTGCCAACACTGGCAATGTCACTCACAACCTTGTTGCTTGATTCCATTTCTCCTACCACGGTGCCACTGTCATCGCCTGTAGCAAGTTCAGCTGTAGATTTAGGGTATTGTTGTATGACGGGTAGTTCTTTCTCCAGTTCGTCAATCAAATCTACAATGTCTTCTTTGAGCTTTGCTGGCGTATCTGTGGTTTTATTGCCATCAAATTCAACCAGGATGGCCCCAGTATCTATGACATCACCTGGTTGTCCATGTAGTTTAGTTATGACTCCTGAATAAGGGCAGGGGACATCAACCACAGCTTTGGCTGTTTCCATGGAAACCATCGGCTGGTCTTCCTTAACTATATCTCCTTCTTTTACATGCCATTCAACAATTTCTGCATCTGGTAAGCCTTCGCCTAAATCTGGTAAATTAAATATATTCATGATACCTCCATCACTTCATTTACTGCCTTAAGTATTCTTGCTACTGAAGGCATGTATTTTTTTCTAGTTTAAATAATGGCATAATCACATCATAACCTGTTACTCTTTTCACAGGTGCCATTAATGAGTAGAGTCCATCTTCTGCAAGATTTGCTGCAATTTCTGAAATGACGCTGCAATGTTTGGCAGCTTCCTGGATAATGACGCAACGACCTGTTTTCTTTACAGATTCTAAAATGGTATCCATATCAATCGGGCTCACCGTGGCGACGTCAATAACTTCTGCAGAAATACCTTGCTGTGCTAATTTGTCAGCAGCTTCTAATGTTTCCTTAACCATTGAACCCCAACTAACAAGTGTAATATCAGTGCCTTCTCGTAGTTCAAAGCACATATCTAATGGTAGTTCTTCACCATCATCAATCACTTCTTCTTTATTTACTCGATATATTCTTTTGGGCTCAAGGAATAAAACGGGATCAGGGTCACGAATAGCCGCCAGTAATAAGCCGTATGCACGAGATGGGGAGGATGGGATAACTACTCTAATACCAGGGATATGAGCAAAAATGGCCTCAACACTTTCGGAATGGTGTTCTGGTGCATGAATACCGCCTCCAAATGGTGCACGTATAACCAGTGGACAGGTTAATCTGCCACGGGTACGATTTCTGAATCGTGCAGCATGACAGACTATTTGTTCAATCATTGGATAGATAAAACCCATAAATTGAGCCTCGGCTACTGGCCTCATGCCCTGTGTTGCCATACCTATAGTTAATCCTGCAATCATGGCTTCGGCTAAGGGGGTATCTATAACACGGTCTTCACCAAATTTTTGTGCAAGACCTGCCGTGGCTCTAAATACACCACCGTTGATTCCTACATCTTCACCAAGAACAACGACATCTTTATCATTTTCTAACTCATAGGCTAAAGCCAATGATACCGCTTCTACTAAAGTTATATTAGCCATTGTTGTCTAACTCCTTTGCAAACTTTCTTTGTGCTGCTAAATCATGTGGTAATTTTGCAAACATATAATCGAACATGTCGGTGACAGGTGGTTTTGGTGCGTTTTGATATTCCTTAACGGCAGCTTCGACTTTGCGAGCACAATCTTCCATCAGTTTGTTTTCCTGCTGGACACTCCATTGATTATTGTTCATTAAATATTGTCTCAGCCTAAGAATGGGTTCAAATTTTTTGGCATTTTCTACTTCTTCATCTGGGCGATAGCGACTGGCATCATCGGCAGTTGTGTGATCACTTAAGCGGTATGTTATCGCTTCAATGACGGTGGCACCTTTGCCATCACGGGCTCTTTGTAAAGCTACTTTTACTTCGTTATGCACGGCAAATAAGTCATTGCCATCAACCTGTATACTGGGTAAGCCTCCTGCAATACCCTTTTGTGCCAATGTTTGACCACTGCTTTGCTTTTTTCTGGGTACAGATATGGCCCAGCCATTATTCACAATAACCATGACCAGAGGTAACGTAAATGCACTGGCAGCATTAATAGCTTCAAGAAAATCTCCTTTTGAGCTTCCGCCATCTCCAATGACAGTGACCGCACAGCGTGGTTCTTTTCTTAGTTTGAAAGATAACGCTGCTCCTGCTGCATGTGTGTTTTGTGTAGCAATGGGTACGCACCAAGGGAAATCATGTGGAGGACCTGAAAAATTACTGCCTCTTTCATCACCTCCCCAATAGAGTAGTACTTCTGACATTTTTACTCCTCGGCAAAATTGTACGCCATATTCTCTGTACATGGGAGCAAAGACATCTTCATATTTCATAGCTGAGCCTATGCCAACATGAACGGCTTCGTGACCAAGTGACGAAGCATAAGTGCCTAGTTTTCCTGTTCTTTGTAATGAAATTGCTTTAGCGTCAAAAACCCGGGTCATTACCATGATTTCATATAAAGATTTGATTTGTTCGTAATCTTTTGCTATGGCAGGTATTTTATCACCAACCAGTTCACCCGTGGGTGAGAGATATTGAATATATTCAACGTTAAAAGATGCTACTGTTGCCACTCTTGTTCCTCCAGTATTTTTAATATATTTGCATGAATGTGTTTAAAAAAATTAAGCATTTTCCGTTGCTATGGTTTTTCCTGCACTTTCAAGCACAATAGGTTTGTTGTTAAATATGATAATCTGATATTTACATGAATATTAATAATCAGATTTTCAAGGTGTCCCCAAAAGGAATCATTAAATTGTAATAAGGTATATTCATAACTAAATGTGCATCTCAATCCCATCTGACTAAAGTTATGAATATGCCTTTAATAATTCATTTTGAATGTAAATTTACGGCGATGTATTATAGAATAAAAACATAATAATTTCAGGTAAAATTTAAGGTATATAGCATGAAAGAAGGCAATAATTTCAGGAATCTAGAAAAAGGCATAAAATTAGATGTGGACTTACGTGATAATTATGGCGGTTATCTGCGTCTGGATCAAATTTTGTCAGCTCAGGTGCCTCTCAGTTCGCCACCACATCATGATGAAATGTTGTTTATTATTCAACATCAGGTTTCTGAGTTGTGGCTAAAGTTAATCGTACATGAGATCAAGGCAGCAATAAAAAACATTGAAGCAGAGCAGTTGGATATTGCCTCGAAAATATTGGCACGTGTTAAGCAGGTGCAGAGGCAGTTGTTTGAACAATGGGGAGTATTAGAAACTCTGACTCCCAGTGAGTATGTACAGTTTCGTGATGTGTTTGGCAGTGCCTCAGGATTCCAATCTGTGCAGTATAGGATGTTGGAGTTTTTGTTGGGAAACAAAAACAGTGATATGTTGAAAATGTTTCCTGAGGACAGTGCTTCGCGGCAAGATTTAAATGAGATATTAAATTCACCTTCAATTTACGATGTATTTTTGCAGCACTTGCATAAGTGTGGGTATGCCATACCCGAAGAATGTATCAATAGAGAGTGGGCTGAACCACATAAATTCAATGATGATTTGGTGGCTACTTTTGTTGATATATATAAACATACTGAAAAAAATTGGGATGCATACGCTTTATGTGAGCAGTTGGTAGATGTTGAGCAGTCTTTTCAAATGTGGCGATTTAGGCATATGAAGACGGTTGAAAGGATAATTGGTTTTAAAAGAGGTTCTGGTGGTTCCAGTGGTGTTTCATTTTTGAAGAAAGCTTTGGACTTAACTTTTTTCCCAGAATTATTGGATGTGCGTACAAATTTATAAGGCTGGTAGTTAATTACTTGCGTAAATATTCAATAAAGCTGTAGTTGTAAACGTTTGTATCATCGGCTTTATTGTCTATCTTGGCAGTCATTTTCCATTCATTCGGGTTCCACTCAAAATGAGTGTCGCCTGAAAATTCGTGATGTATTTTAGTGATGAGTAGTTTTGTTGCATAGGGCATTAATAGTTTATAGATCATTGCTCCTCCAATAATCATGACTTCTCCTTTTAGGCTATTTATGTCGTCAATTTTATGAATGATTTCAAAGCCTTGTCTAGAAAAATCAATATTTCTAGTTAGAATTATATTTCTTCTTTTGGGAAGGGCAAATGGTAGTGATTCGCAGGTTTTTCTACCCATTAATATGATTTTGTTGAGGGTTTGCTTTTTGAAATATTTTAAGTCTGCTGGTAGTCTCCAGGGTAAATCATTGTTGCTTCCAATCAGCTTATTTTCATCCATTGCCAGGATAAAGGTTAATTGAGTATTTTTTAACATGTCAAATGATCTTCTAAATGGCAACTTTTGCTTTTATATGTGGGTGTGATTGGTAGTTTGTCAATTCAAAGTCATCATATGAGAATGTAAACAAGTCCTTAATATCTGGATTGATTTTCATAAGAGGGAGTTTGTATGTATCTCTTTGAATCTGTAATTCTGCTTGTTCTATATGATTGGAGTAGAGGTGTGCATCACCAAGTGTGTGTACAAAGTCACCTAATTCTAATTGACAAACTTGCGCAATCATCATTGTTAATATTGCATATGAAGCAATATTAAATGGTACGCCTAGAAATACATCAGCACTGCGCTGATATAATTGACAGGAGAGTTTGTTATCTGCAACATAAAATTGAAACAGGCAATGGCAGGGTGGGAGAGCCATGTTTTCAATTTCACCTACATTCCAGGCATTGACAATAATACGTCTGGAGTCAGGTGTGTTTTTAATCTGTTCAATAACATTTTTTATTTGATCTATATGTTTGCCAGTAGAAGTGGGCCAGGAGCGCCATTGATATCCATAAACGGGACCAAGGTTGCCATCTTCATCTGCCCATTCATTCCATATTTTGACACCATTATCCTGTAAATATTTAATATTAGTATCACCAGAGATAAACCATAAGAGCTCATGTATGATGGACTTTAGGTGTAGTTTTTTAGTTGTTATTAAGGGGAATCCTTGTGCTAGATCAAAGCGCATCTGGTGGCCAAAAAGGCTTTTTGTACCAGTTCCTGTACGATCTGTTTTGGTAGTGCCTTTATTAAGAAGTAATTCTAATAATTGTAGATAGTTTCTCATTGATGTTAAAGTGCGCTTGTAAAGTAAGCGATATTATATCAAGCTATTTAGGATAGTGGTAAGGAGGGTTTAGAATATTAACCAAATAAAGCTTTTCTTACTTTTTTGTTGTTTTGTATAGCTTCTGATATCTCGTGTCCAGTTAAATTTAATTGTTCTGGTAATATTGCTTTTCTGACCATTGGCCTGTCAATTTTTGATAAAAAAGCTCTTTTCGACAGGTCAACTGTTTTAGTTGAGTTTAAATTTTTACTGTTGCTGTCTTTTAAAAGAAAGACTTCGGGTCTAAGACGTTTATCGGGGTTATGTGATACAACCAGTCCGATTGATTTATCGGTCAATTGCACCAGTGTCCCTGCTGGGTATAGTCCAATTGCCTGAATGAAGTCATCAATAAGCTTTCCTGAAAATAGCTTATCTCTTTGGCCGTATAGCCAATCCATCGCTTGGGCTGGTGTTAACTGTTTGCCATATGATTTTTTACTGGTGATTGCATCAAATACATCAACCAATCCAGCAATTTGACCAAAAAATGGAATTTCAGCACCAACCAATGCATAAGGGTAACCTGTTCCATTGAATCTTTCGTGATGAGTTTCTACTATCACTAAAGTTGAGTGATCAACATTTTTCTCGGTGGCTAACATCTCGACACCAAGTTCAACATGGCTTTTAAGTAAAATCTTTTCAGATTGGTTTGGTTTTTGGCTACTATTAAGTAATTTTCTATTGATTTTAGTTTTACCAATATCAGCAAGTAGAACGCCTGTTGCCAATGAAACCAGTTCGTCCTCAGAAAGTCCCAGGTGTCTACCAAAAACAGTGGCTAAAATACTAGACCTTAATGAATGGTTATAAGTGTAATCACCTTTATCTTTAAGTTGACTTAACCAAATCATGGTATTGGGGTTTTTTATGACGCTGATGACAACTGATCTAGTTAAAGACTTTGCTTCTGAAATATTTAAGCGTTTGCCTACTCTTATGTTAAAGCTGATCTGTTCAATCGAGCGTGCCAAATCAGAAAATAACACTTTTGCGTTGTTGATTTCTTTTTTAAAAGGCTTTGTTTGCTCTTCATATTTGCCAATATTAACAACAATTTTTCTTAAATCCGATGCTATTAGGTGCTTGGATTTTGTCTGGTTGATTTTTTCCCTGACCAGAAGAGGTGATGCCCTATTTATTTCTGGTTCCTTATAAGTTTGAGTGCCTTTTTTACAATCTATGTAAACAAAATCACAAAATCTTTGTACTTCATTGATTTCATGTTTGGTACGGAGATAAAATCCCTGAAAAGGGAAGGGTGTTTCAAGCCAAGGTCTATCAAGTTTGCATATATACATGCCTACTTGAATTTGATCGACTAATATTTTATCTCTATATTTCATACTTAAACTTATAATTATTTGACTGTTATCCAATTATATGACAAAAAATGTTAAAAATGTGTGAACAGGTTCATGTTTTGAGTAAAAACACCTGTTTTTTAGTATTAAATGTGGGATTAATTTGATTATATGTTATTTTTACTTGAGTACTCAAGCGAATTCGGTGACTCAAGTAAAATAATTTATGCCATTGCTTTTATTTTATTGTTAAGACGGCTTTTATGTCTGGCAATTTTATTTTTATGAAAAATGCCTTTGTTGACAACTTTGTCTACTACAGGAATCATTTTTGCATAAAGATCCTGTGCCTGTTTCTTGTCGCCAGCTTCAATTGCCTTAACGACATTTTTTATGTATGTTCTCGCTTCTGTACGAATACCCATGTTATGTACGCGTCTTTTTGCAGCTTGTCTTACACGTTTTTTTGCAGATGATGAATTAGCCAAGTTATTTCTCCAATATTTTGGTATATTAAAATTAAGCCGCGCATTCTCACACTTATTACTATTATAGTCAATAAATTGAATATCAAAAGCTGCTATTATTACAATAAATATGCTTGATTGTCTAAAATGGCCATATTTTCAATAATACATAGGATTTATGAGCATTTATTCATAAAATTGAGTTTATGTTTGAACGTAATATTTAATGAGTCTTCTTAAATCAACTGCAATTGTTAGTATTTTTACATTAATATCTCGAATAACTGGTTTTATTCGGGATATGGTTATGGCTATATTTTTTGGAGCCTCTATCTGGACGGATGCTTTTCTTGTGGCTTTTAAAATTCCTAACTTCATGAGAAGGTTATTTGCAGAAGGTTCTTTTTCCTTAGCATTTGTGCCTGTTTTAAATGATATTAAAGCAACTGAATCCAAACAGGTGTTAAAGCAGTTCATTGACAGGATTGCAGGGAGTCTCTTGGCAGTGGTTTTGATTGTGTGGATGTTAATGGAAATATTCGCACCGCAAGTGTTGTCATTATTTGCTTATAAGTGGATAGCTGAGTAGCCTGAGGTGTTTAGTGAATCTGTGGAGATGTTGCGCTATACACTGTTTTACCTGCCTCTTATTTCTTTGGTGGCTTTTGCTGGTGGTATTCTCAACTCACATAAAAAATTTGCATTGCCGGCAGCCACGCCGATATTATTAAATATTTCGCTTATTGCCAGTGTTTATTTTTTAAGAGATTCTTTTGCAATACCAGTTAAGTCTCTTGCAGTAGGCGTGTTAATAGCGGGGATATTGCAATTGCTTGTGCAAATTCCAGCACTAATGAAGTTGGGTTTGTTTCCAAAGTTTAAATTTGGATTTAAGGACAGTAAGGTTAAAAAGGTCATGAAATTGATGGTGCCGACTTTATTTGGTTCTTCAGTTGCACAAATCAATTTGTTATTGGATACTTTGATTGCAACCATGTTGCCAATTGCAGGCAGTGTTACTTTTTTATATTATTCAGATAGATTGCTTGAGTTTCCATTAGGTGTTTTCGCTATTGCTATTTCGACAGTGATTTTGCCGACCTTGTCACAGCAGTTTGCTAAAAATGACAGAAAGAAGTTTATGCAGACAATGCAATGGGCATTAAATTTGGGGTTTTTTATTGCTATTCCTGCGGCTATTGGCCTGGCAGTTCTGGCACGCAATGTCGTAATAACATTGTTCCAGTACAGTGCTTTTGATAGCAGTGCCAGTGAGTTAACTGCTTTGAGTTTAATGGCTTATATGTTGGCTTTGCCTGCTTTTGTGATCAATAAGATCTTATTGCCGGCCTATTATTCTCGCAAAGATACCAAAACACCTGTAAAAGTGGGGATAATAGCGCTGTTTGCAAATATGCTTCTGAATGTTTTATTTGTCGCTATACTGTGGTATTTTGAAGTGCTTGCTTTGCATGTTGGTTTGGCTCTGGCAAGTGCTGTTTCAGGTTGGATGCAAACATATATGTTATATAAGGGCTTAAGGAAGCAAAATGTTATACCAGAGGGGGTTTTACAGTGGTCAATGATTTTAAGGATTTTACTTGCAAGTATTTTTATGGCATTAGCAATTGTGTTGTTGTTGATAAACCTGGGTCAATGGTCTGAATTGCTGTGGTATTCAAGAGCGGCTAATTTGATGTTATGTATATTTGTTGGTTTAATGGTTTATCTGTTATCACTCATGCTTATGAAAGTTAGGGTTAAAAATCTATTGGTGTTAAATTGAGATTGATTCGCTACCCACAATATACTTCATTGGCTGACTCCACTGTTGTCACCATTGGCAACTTTGATGGTGTTCATGTGGGGCACCAGGTTCTGATTAAAAAGGTTGCTGCTTATGCAGATAAAAATAATTTACAGTCGGTAGTTATAACCATGCAGCCATTGGCATCACAGTATTTTAGTGGAATCAATAAAACAGCTATTCTTACTCCTTTCAAGTGTAAATACCATCTGCTTAAAAAATTGGGCGTTGATGTCCTGTGTGTATTAAACTTCAATAAAAACCTTGCAGAATATACAGCAGAAGACTTTATTGACAAGATACTGATTAAAGGCTTAAAAGCGCAGCATATTATTATTGGCGATGACTTTAAATTTGGGAAAAATAGGGCGGGAAATTTGCAGACATTGAAAAATCAATGTGAACCTCTGGGAGTTTCTGTTTCTGCTATTGCTACGGTTTCAAATGAAAGCAAGCGAATCAGCAGTTCTCAGATTAGGCAAAATTTATCTAACAATGAATTTAAATCAGCGGAGGTTAATCTTGGGCGAAAGTTTTCAATTTTTGGCAAGGTCAGCAAAGGTCAGCAATTAGGCAGAAAGTTGAATTTCCCAACCATTAATATTAGGCTGGGAAAACGGTTTGTACCAATCAGAGGGGTTTTTTGTGTTACGGTTAAATTTAAATCTGATTTTGATGATAGAGAATACCTTGGTGCAGCCAGTATTGGTACTCGACCAACTGTTAATGGAGTGGCAAATATACTGGAAGTTCATATTCTGGATTTCAATAAACAGGTTTATGGGCAAAATGTTGAAGTTTTATTTCACCATAAATTAAGAAATGAAGTAAAATTCGACAGCATAAGCGAATTAAAAAGACATATTAATGACGATGTGATAAAAACACGTCTATTTTTTGATAACAATAAATGATGAATGGAGTTTTTGCGTGAGCAATAATTATAAAGAAACACTAAACCTGCCTAAAACCAAGTTTTCAATGAAAGCAGGCTTGGCACAAAAAGAACCAGTTTGGCTGAAAAAATGTGACGAAGAGAAATTATATCATAAAATCCAGCAAGCAACAAAAGACAGGCCGCAATTTATTTTACATGATGGACCTCCCTATGCTAATGGTTCTTTACACATTGGACACGCTATTAATAAAATATTAAAAGATATCATTGTTAAATCCAAGTTGATATCAGGCTTTAGTGCGCCATATGTGCCAGGTTGGGACTGCCATGGCTTGCCAATTGAAATTCAGGTTGAGAAGAAGCATGGTAAGGTAGGTCAGAAGATTGATGCCAAAACTTTCCGTCAAAAATGTAGAGAATATGCAACCAGACAAGTTGAAATCCAAAAAACAGAGTTTAAACGCTTAGGTGTTATTGGTGAATGGGATAACCCGTATTTAACCAAAGATTTTAAATATGAAGCCGATATGATTCGTGCTTTATCTAAAATTGTAGAAAATGGTCATGTTGAAAAGGGCGTTAAGCCTGTCAATTGGTGTTTTGATTGTGGGTCGGCGTTAGCGGAGGCTGAAATTGAATATCAGGATAAGGTATCCCCCGCTATTGATGTCGCTTATGCGGTTATTGATTCGGTTAAACTATTTAAGGCTTATGGTATTGATGATATAGAACAAAATGTAGCTGTTCCAATATGGACAACCACCCCCTGGACTCTGCCTGCATCTCAGGCAGTTTCTTTAAATGCAGAATTGGAATATTCATTAATAAAAGGTCACAGCAACTATTTATTGGTTATCGCAGCAGAATTAGTGAATGATGTCTGTGCCAAGTATGGTTTTGATCCAGAAGTTGTGGCAACAGTAACAGGTGATAAGCTGGAAGGATTACAGTTGCAACACCCCTTTTACGATGGCAGAAAAGTTCCTGTGATTTTAGGTGATCATGTGACTGTAGAAGCTGGTACTGGTGCAGTGCATACGGCTCCAGGCCATGGTGTCGATGATTTCAATGTAGGTAAGCAATATCATTTGGAAGTTGATAACCCTGTTGGTGGAAATGGCGTGTATCTACCAAGTACTCCTTTATTTGCTGGACAGCATGTTTGGAAAGCCAATACCACAATAGTTGAATTATTAGAAGAAAATAAAGTTTTGTTGTATTTTGAAAAAATAGAGCATTCTTACCCTCATTGTTGGAGACATAAAACACCCACAGCATTTAGAACCACACCACAATGGTTTGTGAGCATGGATAAACAAGCGTTACGAGCCAATGCATTGGCGGAAATCCGCAATGTTAAATGGGTGCCTGAATGGGGTGAGAGTCGTATTTATTCCATGATTGAAAATCGACCAGAATGGTGTATTTCCCGACAGAGAACCTGGGGAGTGCCAATCACTTTATTTACCCATAAAGAAACAGGTGAATTACATCCAGATACGTTGGATACCATGGAAAAAGTGGCTCTGTTAGTTGAAAAGTCAGGCATAGACGCATGGTTTGATACGGATGCCAGTGAGTTAATAGCTGATGCTGATAATTATGATAAGACCACTGATGTATTAGATGTTTGGTTTGATTCTGGTGTGAGTCATTTTGCGGTATTATCTGCAAGAGATTATTTAACTGAACCAGCAGATTTATATTTAGAAGGTTCAGATCAACACCGTGGTTGGTTTCATTCATCTTTATTAACAGGTGTTGCCATTAACGAACATGCGCCCTATAAGCAAGTTTTAACTCATGGTTTTGTGGTTGATAAAAATGGCAAAAAAATGTCAAAATCTTTAGGTAATGTTATATCCCCCAAACAAATTATTGATACTTATGGTGCTGATATATTACGTTTATGGGTGGCATCGGCAGATTATTCGAAAGAAATCACCATTTCTGATGAAATCATGAAACGTGTAGCTGATGGCTATCGCCGAATTCGTAAGACTGCCAGATTTTTAATAGGCAACTTAAATGGCTTTGATGCTTCAAGCCAATTGTTGAATGTTGAGGATTGCACTTTACTCGATCAGTGGGCTATTCAAAGAGCTGGGCAATTACAGAATGAGATTGTTGATGATTTTAAAAATTATCAATTCCATAACATCTATCAAAAAATGAGTTCCTTTTGTTCTCAGGATATGGGAGCATTTTATTTGGATGTATTAAAAGATAGATTATATACTGCCAAAACAGACTCCAATGCACGTGCTTCAGCGCAAACGGCCATGCATCATATTTTGCAGGCAATGATTCGTTGGATGGCTCCAATTATGACTTATACAGCTGATGAAATTTGGCGTTTGATAGGTAATGACGAAAATATTTTGTTTGAACAATGGTATGAAATCCCTCAAGTTCAAACTAACAGCGATTGGGGCGATAAGGATTGGGATGTAGTCAGAGAAATTCGCAATGCCAATTCAAAATTATTAGAGCAAATGCGTATCAAAGGGGAAATTGGTTCTTCACTGGATGCTGCTGTAGCTATTTATTTGGATGATGATGTTTATCAAAGGCTTAACAGAATAAATGAAGAGTTAAGATTTGTCCTTATTACTTCAGCTGCTCAATTTTTGCCAATGACTGAAAAACCTGATACGGCTGTTGAGTGTCACTTAGAAGTAGGGTCTGTTTATGTGTTAGCACAGGTTGCCTCTGGTGAGAAATGTGTCAGATGTTGGCATAAGCGGCAAGATGTTGGGTCTAACTCTGAGCATCCAGAATTGTGTGGGCGATGTGTTGATAATATTGAAGGTCCAGGTGAAATCAGAATTTATGCTTAAAATATTACAAAAATCAGGCCTTTGGTGGTTGCCGATTAGTTTAATTATTATCTTGTTAGATCAATGGACAAAAATCATTGCTACAGAATCACTGGAAATTTATGAGGCTGTAGTGGTCAATAATTACCTGAACTGGACTCTTATGCATAATGAAGGCATGGCATTCAGTTTTCTGGCAGATCAGTCTGGATGGCAGCGTTGGGGTATCAGTATTGTAGCCGTTGTCATTGTTATATGGTTATTGATCTGGCTTAAGAACAGTGATATTAAAGCTCGCTTCTTGAATTTAGGATTGACTTTTGTAATTGGTGGAGCAATAGGTAATATATATGACCGCCTAAGTCTGGGTTATGTGATAGATTTTATTGAGGCGCACTATGATCAATATTTCTGGCCTGCTTTTAATATTGCTGATACGGCTATTAGTATCGGTGCTTTTTTTCTGATACTTGATCTTATTTGGGGCGGGAAAGAAGATAAATTATGAAAATAAGTCTAGCGAATCCTAGGGGTTTTTGTGCAGGTGTTGATAGGGCGATTGAAATTGTTAATCGTGCGATCGAACTATTTGGAGCGCCAATATATGTTAAACATGAGGTTGTGCACAATCGCTTTGTGGTTAATAATCTTAAGGCTAAGGGTGCGATTTTTGTAGAAGAACTAGATGAAATACCAGATGGAAATATTGTTATTTTCTCGGCTCATGGTGTTTCACAGCTGGTTAGA
Organism: Alcanivoracaceae bacterium; assembly: GCA_016763695.1. GTDB lineage: Bacteria > Pseudomonadota > Gammaproteobacteria > Xanthomonadales > Marinicellaceae > NORP309. Next base: position 13,580 of record JAESTH010000220.1, on the reverse strand, counting down.
AAGACGGCAAAAAAACGCGGTTTACAGGTTTTTGATGCAACCTGTCCACTGGTTACAAAAGTGCATATGGAAGTTATGCGGTATTGTAAAAATAACTATAGCTTAATTCTCATTGGTCATGAGGGGCATCCAGAAGTTGAAGGGACAATTGGACAGTGGGATAGTAACAAAGGTTCTGGTACGGTGTATATAGTGGAATCGGTTATTGATGTGAGAGAGTTGCAGTTGAGCAAAAATGAAAAGTTGGCATATGTCACTCAGACTACTCTGTCATTGGATGATACCGCTGATATTATTGCAGAATTAAAAACCAGGTTCCCTCAAATCAGAGGCCCCAAGCATGATGATATTTGTTATGCTACTCAAAATCGTCAGGTTGCAGTAAAACAGCTGGCTCATGAATGTGATTTGGTATTGGTGGTAGGAAGTGTTAATAGCTCAAACTCAAACCGTCTGCATGAATTAGCTGAGAGGCAAGGTGTGAAAGCCTACTTGATTGATGATGCTGCCTGTATTGATGTGTCATGGTTGAAAAATATTAATACCATCGGTGTGACTGCTGGTGCATCTGCACCTGAAAAACTAGTTAAGGATGTCATTATGTTTTTGTCTAAAAATGCGAAAAATATTTTAATTTCTGAGCTGCCTGGTGAGCCAGAAAATATGGTTTTCGCTCTTCCTAAAGAATTAAGGCTGAGTATTAGATAATGCGTTATTTTTCTCAAGCCAGATTTACCTTCGCAACGATTACTTTCTTGATCAATCACTAAATAGTGTTTTCACTGGGTTTACTACCACCCATCTAACAAAACTTACCACTTGTCAATAATATATATCTTATTATAGAGATGATTGTCATCTTGTGCATAATGTATGATAACGAATTTTCGAAAATAAACATGAAAAATAAATCTAAAAAAAGTCAGGGCTTCTCAATTATTGAGCTAATGGTAACATTGCTGATAGCAAGTATTTTAATGTCTTACGGGCTCCCCGCATACCATGATTTTACAGTTCGCCAAAAAATGACTAACGATATCAACGACTGGCTTGGTGATGTAACATTAACCCGAGTGACCGCTGTTAAAAGAGGGCAAAGGGTGGTGATTCAATCCCTGGCTGGTTCAGACTGGACAAATGGATGGCAAGTTTTTATGGATGTGGATTCAGATGATGTTTATACCGCTGCTATTGATGATTTAATACGAATCAAGCAGAATATAGGTGGTGATATGACTATGGACTCTGCTGCTAGTGGTGACATAATTGCCTTTGATAATTTAGGGGCATTAACAGGGCTTGCCTTATTAGGTGGAGGTTTTCAAATGAATATTGATCATGTAGATGTTTCAAAATCTGTTTTAGCAACCGTGAGTCCCTCGGGCATGATCTCAACGGTAGATCTGTAGTAATATTGGTATAAATTATGAAATTTAAACAACATAAAGGTTTTACCCTAATAGAGGTCATGATTGCTGTAGTGGTTTTCTCATTTGGCTTGTTAGGAGTGGCGGGGATTATGACGGTAGCGGTTAAAAACAATCACAATGGTTATATGCGCTCTCAGGCGACAATATTAACCGCTACCATTATTGATATGATGCGTAGGAATAAAGCAGGGGTCAAAGCTGGCTTGTACGATGGAACTTTCGCAGGTTATGCAGATATCTCAACAATGTGCACTTCTGTTTGTGGACCTGCAGCTATTACCGCCAGAGATGTACAGCAATGGTCAAACATGTTAACTCAATTATTGCCAAACTCTGTTGGTTCCATAGCATGTGATTTAAACCTTACACCAGGTTGGGGTAACGCTCCAACTGATGGCTTTTGTACAGCAACAATAACCTGGAGTGAATCGAATGAAATCAGTGCAGACTCCACCCAATCAATCTCTCTGGTAGCAACACCATGAAATATAAAAATTATCAATCAGGATTTTCGATTGTTGAATTAATGATAGCCGTTTTTATTGGTTTAATTATTTTGACTGGACTAGTGACAGTTTTTGAAACTACGGCAACAATGAATCGTACCCAGAATGGTTTGGCAAGATTACAGGAAAATGGTCGCTTTATAACTCTACAATTAAAAAATGCACTGGATCAGGCTGGCTATCAATATTGTTTAAGTTCGGTTGGTGCTGAAGAAAAACAGATAGTCGGGATAGACCCATTAGCCATAGAATATGAAAACCTTTCATCCAAAATTCAACCTTGGAGGGTGCTTGATAATCAGGAGGTTTTTCCTGGTGTGCCGGCAGGGCCCTTCTTTGATCCCCGTCATTTTATTCATGGACATGAATGTGGAGCGAATTCCTGCTTACCTGACTTTACATCTGCTGGTACCGATATGTCTTATTTAATACCAACAATTGGGGTAGGTGATGGAGACAGAATTGCTGGTACAGATGTACTAACAGTGCGCTATTTACACGGCCCTGGTAAGGCGGTGAGCAATATTGTTGATAGGGCAGAACTTGCGGTAACACAAACCTTACAATATGAATTTTATGAATCGTCGAATCCTGATGCTCAATTCCCCGTTGCAAATACTCCAGTGTTAATAGCAAGTTGTTCAATTACAGAACCTCATGTGGTGACGACTATTATTGCAGGAGGAACGGGCACAGCGACGTTCTCGTCACCAGGTTCTACAGGAGTAACCAATAGAGTATTAACCAGAGTTTTTGATTTGAACCGAGATATGCGTAGTATCACTTATTATGTGGCAAATAATGTTGTTAATGATAGGGATACACCAACGCTTTACAGTGTCGCAAATGGTACCGTCAACGCACTTATTGAGGGTGTGGACCGGTTTGATATTTTATATACTGTGCAAACGGCAACCAAGGGAAATTATTTAGTATTGGATGCACAAGGAGTGGATGCGATGGATATTACTTCTTGTACTGCAGCTACGGACGATTTACCAAATACACCTGGTTGTGGTTGGCGCTCTGTTGTTTCTATAGAGTTTCATCTGTTATTAAACACTATTCATGACAGCAGTAGCAATGAAAACGAAGCATTTTTCTATAGCATTGATGGCGATCAAGCACAAAGTCCTGAAGATCTTCTCTCTCAAATCAATCATTACAGGCTGCACAGAAGAGAGTTTTACTCAGTTGTAGCAACAAAAAATTGGAACTAAATATGAAAAGGCAAAAGAATAAAAATAAACAAAAGGGTGTGGCTCTGGCTATTGGTATGATTCTGTTATTAACCGTTTCTATTATTGGTATAACGTCCATGAAATCTGCAATGTTAGAAGATCGGATGGCAGCAGGGTTAAAAAATAGAGAATTAAGTGATGCCGCTGCTCTATCAATGTTGTCAGCAGCGGAGCACTGGATATACGCTTTTTTTAGAACAAACAATGGAACTGATTTAACAGAAGATTCTTGTCAATATTGTATTGAATCCAGATCATTAGAATCGCTTGCTTTCAGGACTGAGAAAAGTTTAACTTATGGTGGCTTTACTCATCCTCAAGGCGTCAGTATTAATGCGGCATATGGTGGGGTCTTAGCAGAAGAGCCGAAGTTTATCATTGAACTAATGAAATCGAGTACTAACAATTATGCTGTTACAGTCGGAGAATCTGGCGGTGGAGACCGTCCTGGGGAAGGGGGAGAAGCAAAGTTAAGGTTTTTCAGGGTGGTTAGTAAGGCAACGGATAGTTCTGGACATATGTATTCCGCATATGAGTCTGTATTTACTGCGGTACTTAATTAAAAAGGTAGCTAGATATGAATATTAATATAAAAAAACAATCAACCACATTAACATTATTCTTTTTATTAACTGCTAGTTTTGTTTTCGCTGCAGAATTACAGTTAACTGATGAGCCGCTATTTCTTAATCAAACTGTACCACCAGCATTAGCCGTGACTTTTGATGATTCAGGCAGTATGTCCTGGAGTTATATGCCCGACTCTAGAAGTTTTGATAGAAATAGGCCTAGTTTTGCCTCATCAGATTATAACTTGATTTACTATAATCCGAATATAGAGTATCCCCCTCCAGTTAGAGCTGATGGCACGTCTTTACCAGATTCAACTTTTAATAATGCCTCAAGAGATGGTTACTATACAGCTGGGGACTTTTTGTTTCGGGTAGATTTGAGAAGTAGATACAGGGTGTTTCGTTATTATTACCCCTTTTATTCTGCAGGTAATTATAGTATTTCTTATGCCAGTGCAGGGCGTTCCAATAGCCAAAATAGAGCCTTTTATTATACATGGGAAGGGCCAGCAGATGCGACATTGGCAGACAGGAGAAATCAAAATAGTAATTACCAGCGCCATGACGTATCTGGTACACAGGAAAAACAAAATTTTGCCAATTGGTATACTTATTATAATACCCGCTCTAAATTAGCTAGGGCCGCGGTGAGTCATGCATTTGTCAATTTTGGACCCGACTTTAAGGTGGATTGGCAACAACTCAATAATAATAGATTTAGGTATAAGTCAACTAATATGAATTTATTTGCAGATGGACACCGAGAAGATTTTTATGATTGGCTGTTTTTAGTACCAGGAAATGGTAGTACGCCATTAAGACGTGCTACTAAGGAAGCGGGAGATTTATTTAAGAGAGGTGGCAGTAGCGGTCCCTATCATGATAGTAATTTCGGTGGCGAATTAACCTGTCAGCAGAACTTTCATATTGCTATTTCTGATGGCTCATGGAACTCATCATCAGGGATAACGGGCAATGTTGACAATACAACAAGGACTTTACCTGAATTTTCAGATGGAACCACTGCATCTTACGCTCCGGCCAACTATTTTTATGCAGATGGTAACTATTCTACTTTGGCAGATACCGCTTTTTACTATTGGTCTCGAGATTTAAGGACGGGTTTAGCTAATAATGTTCCCACATTTATTGATGACTTTACCGATTCTGATGGCGATGTGATTAATGTTCCTTCTGAAACCAATTGGTGGAGTATACCTGAGTTGTTGTGGAACCCAAAAAATGATCCTGCAAACTGGCAACATATGGTTAACTTTAATATTGGCTTGGGTATTAAAGGTACATTTGATAGGGATATTGATTTGCCAGCCTTAAGATCGGGTCAATTGCAGTGGCCCAGCACCTTTAATGATACCTGTTTTCGACGTAATTCATCTGGTGAAGAATTTGTCAGGTCGTGCCAAGATCATATTTGTTATGTGGGGTCTAATACAGGAACTGATGTAATAGACTGTAGTGCCGATATAGCTGATATAGGCTTGTGTCGTAATGCAGATAGCAATAGTAATATATCCTGTTCCAACAGAATTGTTAGAAGAGTTAGCTGGGAAGAAGGCCGAGTAGATGATGTCTGGCATGCTTCTTTAAATAGTCGAGGAGATTATTTTAGTGCGCAAAACCCACAGGAGCTAGTTGATGCATTATCAAATTTGGTCTCAAGTATTATTAAGCGTAAAGGCAGAGCCAGTGCTGGTAGTATTTCATCCAGTATTATTTCAGATGCAACTTTATCATTCAGGACAGGTTATGATACCTCAAACTGGAGTGGTTTTGTGGTAGCCTCTCCTCTTAATGCAGATGGAACCTTGGGAGACATTGAGTGGGATGCCGCCTGTAAACTAACAGGTGGTTTCTGCTCATCCATGAACACCAATATTGCTGCTAGCAATGATAATGATTCCAGATTGATCTTCACTTATAATTACGATACCAAAAATCAACATGAGTTTAAGTCATATGCCATGTCAAGTTCAGAGATCAATAAAATACTTGATTCAGATTTTTATAATAATGTTTCGGGTGATTATACAAGTGACTCTGAGGCTGCGGAGATATTTATAGATTATATTCGGGGTGAGAGGAATCTTGAAAACCAGTTTGGTGGCAATCTAAGAAACAGGAATAACCTGTTAGGTGATGTCATTCACTCTCCAGCTCAAATACTGCGAGGTCCCGCTGAGTCATATAATGATGATTTTTGGGGAACAGGTAGCCAGGAAAAGATCGCAGCAGATAATGGTAATGGTTATGCGGAGTTTAGAAACACTAACCGACAAAGAGATAATGTCATATTGGTGGGAGCCAATGATGGTATGTTGCATGCCTTTGATGCTGGTATAAATACAGATAATGGTGGACATGAGCTTTGGGCCTATATTCCCTCTAAATCCTTAAATGGTATTTCTGCATTAGCAAGCCCGCAATATAAGCACAAGAGCTTTGTTGATTTGGCACCTTTTGTGCAGGATGCTTTTATTAATGGAGGATGGTCAACGGTTGCACTGGGAGGAATGCGCCATGGAGGCAAATTGGTTTATGCATTAGATCTTGGTAGTAACCCAGCTTCCGAACCAGATGTATTATGGGAATTCACCGATGAAGACGATGCAGACATGGGTTTTTCCTATTCTGGTGGAGTTATTGCACGAGTGGCTGTACCAAGTTCTGCAACAACTATTACTGAAAAATGGGTGGCATTAGTACCCAATGGTTATAATAGTTCAACACAGAAGTCTGCCTTGTATGCGATTGATTTAGAAACGGGCAATATACTGCACGAGTGGAACACTGGTATAGGTAGCAATCTTGAGCCAAATGGAATGGGAGCACCTATTGCTGCTGATTTCGTTGCCTATGATGAGGCAAATACAGATACCACATTTTTTGGAGCGGATCAAGGTACCGATTTTGTCTATGCTGGGGATTTGGCAGGAAATCTTTATCGATTTGATATGAAAGATATTTTTGACTCTCCAGTTTCACAACCAGAGATTCTCTACCAGGGTAATCGTGATCAGCCTATTACCACTGCCCCAAGGATATTTACCCCAGATGATGGTAGCAGTAATGTAGTCGTGCTATTTGGTACGGGTAAATATATAGAGTTGCAAGACAGGGCAATATTAGGCAGCCACGAACAATATTTGTTTGGATTAAAGGATAATGCTAGTGCTATCAGCATGTATACTTTAAATGATTCCAGAATTGTTGAGCAGACAATTACAACAAGTGGAAATTTTAGAAGCCTGTCTAATCGTGAAGTAACATCTGAGCAAAGCTGGAAAATAGAACTACCGCAGTTGGGTGAAAGGCTGGTAAATTCTATAGGTAGGAATAATAGAAATAAAATTGCGACCATTGCAACTATTATACCCAATGGTGAAGACCCATGCTTGGCTGGTGGTGAGAGTTGGTTTATGATAATTGATTCAACCACAGGAGGTTCACCTGAAATAGGTAGTTTTTTCAATGGTGGTAGCGCAGATGGTGTGCACATAGATGATTTGATATTGGGGTTTAGTTCTTTAACGGTTCCTGGAGGAGGTGATTCTGTTATTAATATTGATATAGCGGGTGGTGATGGACTTGATAACAGTAGTCTTACCATAGAATCACGTTTCACCAATGAATGGAAAAGAAGAAGCTGGCACCGGATAATGTTTGATTAATGAGAGAATGATGATATGTTTAATAAAATAGTAATAATACTGATGCTATGTAGCACACTTGCGCTGGCTCAAAACAATACTTATAATACTGATGATTTCACCATCTGGAAGGTGATTGATGTAGATGTCAAAAATAAATATTTAGTTTTAAAGTCTAAAAAAGATGAGCAGTTAAAAGAATTTAAGCCCATTTGCACAAATGCCAAAATATGGATATTTAAATATGCGATGATGGGGTTTGATGATTCTTTTTATGATGCGAGTTCGCAGCCAAGTAACCTGATAAATATTGCAAAGTCATCTGAGTACATCATGAAAATTGATGTTGAAGAGGATGATTTGCAGAGGGTGAGTTCTTCTTCAATAAATAAAATTTGTACAGATCATCAGGCGCAAATGTATTTTGACTCCAATGGTGGTAATTTGCATGGTATCATAAGCTATGTTGGTGATAAAGCCATCTCCCCTCCATTTTAACTGGATAGAAATAGTATGAATAGGCAAAAAGGTTTTACTCTAGTGGAATTGATGGTTGTTATTGCAATTATTGGTGTGTTATTGGCATATGTTATTCCCTCTTATAGAACTCAGGTTATCCGATCAAAAAGGGTGGAAGCTCATAATGCAATTTTACAGATTGCCAGTGCGCAAGAGAGAAATAATGCCACCTTTAATCAATACGCGACATCAATAAATACAGGAAATACCCCAACTATCGATGATTTGGGTTTAAGTGGTTCTGCATTTAATACATCTGCTGATTACGATTACAGTATGACACAGGATAATGGTTATACTATTTCAGCAGATGCAAAGAGTGGTAGTACTCAGATCAATGATAATAATGGCACAGACTGTACGCAGATGAGCTTAAATTCTCTGGGCCAGAAAACACCTTTAGCCTGTTGGATGACGTTATAAAAGAGGCAAACACAGGATTAATTACCAGCTCGTAATATTACCTATTGGCTTTTAATACCCTGTGTTTGTTTCTGTCCCAGTCTCTGGCTTTTTCGGTTTGTCTCTTGTCGTGGGTGTTTTTACCTTTTGCTAAAGATATCTGTAGTTTGATTTTACCTGCTTTCCAATAAAGTTTTCTTGGCACTAGGGTTAGGCCTTTGCGCTCAATTGAACCGATTAGCTTTGCTATCTCCTTTCGGTGCAGCAACAGTTTTCTTGGACGCATGGGCTCAGTATTTACGTGAGTTGAAGCACTCATTAATGCTGTAATGTGAGTTCCTATTAACTGAGCTTCATTATTTCTTATAAATACATATGATTCATTAAATTGAACTTTACCCTGTCTCAAACTCTTAACTTCCCAGCCTAGCAAGGAAAGTCCCGCTTCAAAATCTTCAATAAAAGTATATTCAAAACCTGCTTTTTTGTTGTAGGCAATTACATTTGATGGTATTTTTTTCTTTTTCTTACTCATTAGTGGATTGTATAAAAAAAACTAAAAAATTGCACTTATGTTGTGTAGAATATGTGTTTTTATATTTTCGATAATAAATGCATCAAGTTAATCGTCAGGCGATAGTGAGACATAGCGCTGAAAAAATGTTCAATTTAGTCTATGGTATAGAAAGTTATCCTCAATTTCTCAAATGGTGTCATGATTCACATCTAATAGAAGAAACTCAAGAGTTGATGATTGCTGGTATGACCGTTAGTTTGGCTGGAATTAAACAAAAATTCACCACTAAAAATATACTTGTTGAAGAATTAAATGGATTTAGGATTATATTGAGCTTGGTTAAGGGGCCGTTTGAAAAGCTATCTGGATATTGGATTTTTACTCGACTCAATGATGAGGCCAGTAAAATTGAACTGCACCTTGAGTTTAATTTTAAATCAGGGATTTTAAACAGCGCTTTTAAACGTGCATTTGGAAGGATTGCGCAACAATTAGTTGCTGATTTCGTTATGAGGGCCAATCATGTCTACGGTTGAAGTCATTTATGCCACATTATTACAACAAAATTCAGTAAGAGTAGAGTTGAATGCGGGCGATACCATTAAAGATGTTATTTTGGACTCAGGTCTTTTGGTTAAATATCCTGAAATTGATTTAACTATTAATAAAGTTGGCATCTATAATCAGCTCAAAAAACTTGATGATGAAGTAAAGGTCAATGATAGAATTGAAATATACAGAGAGCTGATCGCCAATCCAAAAGATGTCAGAAGAAAAAGAGCTCAAAAACAAAAAGAACAGGGAATAATTAATTAAAATTGGTATCTAGTGCATGAGCGAGAAAGTTGTTGTAGCTAGGGAAGTCTACTTTGGGGTAATAATTTTTCATGGATTGAGAAATTGCTGTAAGACTGTAAAATAACTCATTGTTACGAGAACCTTAGTCTTGGGGTTTTCAATGTTCTACTTCTAGATAACAAAGAGTAAGGCAGGGTTAGAACCCTGCACCCAAGATATTCTGAGATATTTCACTAGCTCTGTAAGTTAACTTGAATAAACTTACTGAAGAGTTATATATAAACCATTAATTTATTTAGAAGCCCTGATAACATCCATGATTCTTGTGAGTCTTTAAATCAATAATCCATTATTTGTCTTCAATAGTAGTGCTGTTTTTCTCAGGGAAATAATTGCCTTCTGTTTTAATCAATTTGTCATCATGGAAGTATAAAGTTAACCTTTTAACTTTATCAATTTCACCTTTATACTTAAAAGTGTTAATATAGTCCCATCTATCTTGATTAAAAGGGTCGGCTATTGCAGGTGTTCCAAGAGTTAGTGCAACTTGACGTTTGCTCATTCCTGGTTTGACTTCATCAACGTCCTCCTGGACTAATACATTGCCTTGCTGGACTGGTGTTTTGTACATACAAGCACTGGAAAATAATATAAATATCAGTGCAATAATAATTGTGATTGATTTCATAACAATAACTAAACTTTTTAATAGTGCGAATGATACAATAATGCCTGTTAAATAGCAGTTAAATTCTTTGATAAATTACTAATTGAGAAAAAAATGAAAGGTCAAGATATTAAAAATGCGGGATTGAAAGTAACTTTACCTCGTTTACAAGTGCTGGAGTTTTTTGAAAAGAGGCCTGGCGAACATTTTTCTGCAGATGATTTGTTTACTCAGATAAGGTCATCTAGTAGTGATATTGGTTTAGCCACCATTTATCGGGTGTTAAATCAATTTGAAGCAGCTGGGTTGCTTATTAAACACCAGTTTGATAATGGGCAGTCAGTTTATGAGCTGGATACTGGTGAGCACCATGATCACATGGTAGATGTTGATACAGGGCAGGTGATTGAGTTTTTTGACAAAGAATTAGAAGATCTGCAAATACAATTAGCCAAAAAATATGGCTATAAACTTATTGATCATAATATGGTACTGTACGTACAAAAAGAGAAATGATGGAAATATATAAAAGATTTACAATTGAGTCAGCACATTGGTTGCCCAATGTGCCTGATGGACATAAATGTGGTCGATTGCATGGGCATTCGATTAATATAATTATTAGCATATCAGGTATGGTATCGAAGGATACAGGTTGGGTAGCGGATTTTTCAGATATTAAAGCTGCATTTAAACCTTTATATGCTCAATTGGATCATAATTGTCTCAATCATATCGAAGGCTTGGAGAATCCAACCAGTGAAAATTTATGTTTTTGGATATGGATGATGTTAAAAGAACGGTTGCCATCTTTATCAAAAGTGGAAGTTTGTGAAACCTGTAATTCGGGTTGTATTTATTTAGGACCCGATAAGAAAAATGTGAATCTATAAATTTATAGACATATGAGGCAAATTATTTACGACATTTATGGAAATGAGGTGATAGGTGTATGATTTTATTTAAAAATATGATTGCTGTAATTATTTTTGTTTCGTTAATATATGTAGCGATATTGTTGTCAGCCTGTTCTCATAAAACCCCAAATAACACAGAAAACATATGTGATATTTTTGCACAGAAACACAGATGGCAGAAATATGCAAAAAAATCAAGCAAGAAAGGGGGAACGCCTATCCATGTACAAATGGCGATCTTGCAACAGGAGTCTGGTTTTAAATACGATGCAAAGCCGGATAGGAAGAAGCTGTTAGGCTTTATCCCGTGGAGAAGGCAATCATCTGCTTATGGTTATGCTCAGGTACTCAATGAAACCTGGCAAGAGTATATTAAGGAGACAAAAAACAGGGGCGCAGATAGAGATAGTTTTAAAGATTCGATCGATTTTGTTGGCTGGTATACCTATCATACGCATAAAAGGGCCAAAGTCTCTAAATGGGACGCTTATAATCAATATTTGGCATATCATGAAGGGCGAGGGGGCTTTTTGAAAAAGTCATATAAGGGCAAGAAGTGGTTAATAAAAGTAGCTGAAAAAGTGAATAGAAAATCAAAGTCGTATGCAGCACAATTAAAAGGTTGTAGTTAGTGCTTGACTGAGAAAGTAGACTTAGCGAAGGAAAGTCGGTTTTGAGGAAAGTGGTGCGCTAATTGACGCAAATCAGGGGAAATTTTGACCAAATCCAGCTTTTTCATAGTAGATTATTCTTTTTTGGTCAAGTAGCTAGTAAGCCGATTACTCACATTGTCATTCTGGCGAAGGCAGGAATGACAATGTGATGGTAAATTATTATTATATTGATTAAACTATTTGTGGTTCTATTTTTAGTTTAATCTTAAATTTTTGATTGACGGATCTTATGGCCTCTTTGCTCAGGCTGATGATTTCCTTGCCTTTGGCGTTACCATAATTAACTAATACCAAGGCGTGCTTTTCAGAAAATCCACATTCATGCATCCTATGTCCTTTAAAGCCACATTTTTCCAATAGCCATGCTGCACTGATTCTAAAGTGGTTGTTTTCCAATGGAAATGAAATCAGGTCATCATATTTTCTTGCCAGTTTCTTATGGTGCTTTTCATCAATAATCGGATTTTTGTAGAAGCTGCCAACATTGGGAATTTCGTGATAATCAGGTAATTTTCTTTGTCTAATGCTGGTAACAGCAGTTGCTATATCCAAATATGAGGGCTCTATAATATTGTTTTTTTCTAATTCCTGTTTTAAGCCATCATAATCTAAGTTGATTTCAGCATGAGGTGTAAGTTCAAATGCCAGTCTGGTAATAATCCATGGGTTTTCTGATTCCCTGAAAATACTGGTTCTATACATGAATCTACATTCATCATTACTCAATCTTTGAAACATACCTGTTCTATAATTAAAAATCTCTACCCATACAATGGTGTCTTTAACTTCGGTACCATAAGCACCAATATTTTGTTCAGGAGCTCCTCCAACTGTGCCTGGAATGGCCGCGAGGTTTTCTATTCCTCCAAGGCCTTTTTTGACTGACCACGTGACAAAGTCGCTCCATAAAGAACCTGCCCAAACTATGGTTAACCCATCAACAACACGTGCATGAAACCTGTCAACTAAATGCACCACAGGTTTTTCAATATTTTTGGTTAAAACCAGGTTGCTACCAGAGCCAAGAATAAAGAAACCCTGTTTGCCAACATAGGGCATGACTTTTTCTACATCGTGTAAGTTTTCCACTAAAATGAATTGATCACAATAACAATCAATTGCGAGGGTATTGTGTTTTTTTAAGTTAAAATTTTCTTGTACTTTCATTTATATATTCTGTTTTGTTTCTAATTTAATTTTACGATTGCTATCATGAACAAGCTTTGAGCCATGATAAATGAGTCCTGTGTATATTTGCACTAAGTTAGCACCAGATGCTATTTTACTCATTGCATCATCATCTGTCAAAATTCCACCAACCCCAATAATTGGAAAATCGCAGCCAACTGCACTTCGCACAATTTTAATTATATGATTAGACCTTGATAACAGTGGCTTTCCGCTTAATCCCCCATCTTCGGACTGATGATTTTCTTTTTTTAAATTATTTTTATTAATTGTGGTATTTGTGCAAATAATGCCGTCCATTCCAGAATTTTGTATAGTTTCTGCCATTTTAAATGTGGCATCATCATCCTGATCTGGAGCAATTTTGACAACTATGGGGGTGTATTTATTGCTCTTTTTCGCATATTCCAATTGGCTGTTTTTTAGTTTTTTCAATAAATTGATCAAGCTATCACTTGCTTGTAGTTTGCGTAAATCCTGT
>JAESTH010000219.1 GCA_016763695.1 Alcanivoracaceae bacterium | reverse complement strand
ATCGTTTGGTGGCTTCGATTAAACTAAGCAAGCACCTCAATGAATTGAACAGCAGTTTTAAAGCCCGTGACGAAGTTAATTTGTTGATCTGTGGAAAATCAAAACTTGGTTTTAAGGCGGTAATAAATGAGACCCACTTAGGTCTGATCCATCACTCAGATGTGTTTAAAACAATAAGACTTGGGCAAAACACTAAAGGGTATATCAAAGAAATCAGGGAAGACAAAAAAATCAACCTGTGCTTTAACCTGCCAGATTCACAGCAACAGGGTGGTTTAGCCGTTAAAATTTTGACTGATTTAAAACAAAATGGAGGTGTATCCAGCATGACAGATAAAAGCCCTCCTGCTGAAATTTACCAGAAATGGAATGTTTCCAAAGGCAGTTATAAAAAAGCACTGGGCTCACTATATAAACAGAAGTTGATTACCATTAATAAAGAGCAGATAAAATTAGCTGAATAACAGTCAAAGAAAGAACAGCCTTGGTTATTTGAAATAACCAAGGCTGTTAATTCAGTACTGTGTATTATCAGTACTTTTCAGGCTAATGCATGCTCGTTTATAGAGTATAGCTATCTATATTTGAACAGAACGTAGTGCTGCTATTATTACAGACCTGGTAGGTGTATGTTACTCCAACTGATACATTTTTATCGTTCCAGAGACCATCATTTTTAGTTCTTTTGAAGAAAGCACCATCTCGATAAATATCAACTCTGGTTGTTGTTGCACCGCTCCAGAAGACTTTAATTTTGTTACCCCTATTATTTTCACCCAGTGTCATGGTAATGTCATTACCAGAAGAAGGATCAGTTACGCTTACATTGTTGGTCACAGAGTCAGTCGCACCATCATTGTCCGTTACCGTCAAAGTGACAGCAAAAGTACCAGCACTAGCAAAAGTATTAGATGCCGTTACTCCAGATCCACCAAAAGACCAGGAATAACCAGTAATGGTTCCATCACTGTCAGAACTTCCAGAGGCATCGAAGTTACAACTTAAATCAGTACAACTTGATGTGAAAGAGGCAGTAGGCGGTATATTTACTGGTGGGTTATTGCTCAGAGCCAATACCGCTGCATTGGCATCAACAATTCCAGTACCACAAATAGAGGTTGTACATTGATGGGAGTTAACGTTGGGAAATGATCTTGCTGTTGATTTAAGCACACTCTCAACTTCTGCAGGTGTTGTTGTTGCTTTAACAGAATACATTAAAGCAGCTAGTCCAGCTACATGTGGAGAAGCCATCGAAGTACCTTGTAATGCGCCTATACTATCTGCTCCTGGGGTAGTCGCGCCAGAATTATGCGTTGACTGAACCAGGTTTGCATCGACCCAAACCCCACCTTCACAATCTGCTAATGCTGTGGGTAAACTCTCTGCAGGTGGGTGACAGCCGTCACCACCAGGTGCCGAAACATCGATGAGTGATCCAAAGTTTGAATAATAGGCACGTCCACCATTTCTATTGGTTGCGCCAACTGAAACGACGTTATTACAGTTAGCAGGTGCAAAACCTGATGTACTATTAGAGTTACCAGCAGCAACAACAACAGTAACACCAGCGTTAACTGCAGCATTTATTGCGTTTTGATAAGTGCTGCTACAAGAAGTCGGAGAACCAGAACCCAAAGACATATTGATGACTTGTGCTGGATTTGGGTTGGCAGGAACCCCAGAAACACTTATTCCAGATGCCCAGCGAATGCCATCAGCTATATCTGATAATGAACCTCCGCATTTGCCAAGAACACGAACAGGAACTAGATTAACATCCCAGGCAACACCAGCCACATCATTATTATTGTTGGAAACAGCGGCTACTGTCCCAGCAACATGTGTTCCATGCCAGGAACTATTACCACCTGGAGAGCCAAAACCACACTCTCCAGCGGCAGAAAAATCCCCAGGGTCTTGCGCATTGGAGTCCCTGCCACCACCATCGACTGCCACAGCCGAAGAGCTAATCATGTCGTATTCTCCAACAATATTGCCAACCAGATCAGCATGAGGGCGGTATCCAGTATCCAGTACTGCAACCGTCACAGCTGAAGACCCTGTTGTCGTGTCCCATGCTGCAGGTAAACGCATACCACCTACGGCCTCATGATAATGCCACTGTGTATTAAAAGCCGTATCATTAGGAGTTACATAGGGAACCATCAGCGCATCTATTTCGGCAAACTCAATGTCGGCTCTTTTGTTGAGTTGATTAACAACATCTTGAATATCTGTAACAGATAATGATTTTGCCTGATCTGCTGCAATACTCAAAACCTCTGCGCCTCCAGACATCATTCTTTTGAATGAAAGGTCTATTCCATAGGACTTACTCATATCCGCTGCTCTCTGCATGGATTGTTTTTTTGATAATGATTTACTGGTATTTTTGTATTTGACAATGATTCCTGGAGCCAGTGGATTGATTTGTACCGTTTGTTTATCTAAGTTTGCCTTAGCATCAGTTGATATAGCTGTTGTCGATAATACCGTAATAATTGACAAAGCCAGTTTATTTAACTTTAACATAAGTTATTTCTCCTCTCTTTAATGTATTTTTAATGTTTTATTAAGTTTATGTAGTTAAAAATTAATTGTTGTAAATTTTTATAAAATAATTAATTGCCACATAAAGCCGCTGGAAAGCTACCATAAAAATAAAGAAACATCATCTTATTATGTAAAAAAACAGAAAAAAGTTCGAGTTTTGATTCTTGATAAATAGATAATTCAAATAAATAATAACTTGTAGCCAACGTTTATCTCCATCATAATAATGGTTCAATTATATTGGACATAAAAAATGATAAGAAAATCAGCGTTATTGATACTTGTTAGCTTACTAGTATTTCTTACTGCCTGTGATGCACCCGATAAGTCACAACAGGTCATTTCGTCACAGCAAAGCACAGAAAACATTCAAAACGTGGCATGGATGCGAGAAAAATTACCTGCTAATACTTTGGCTTATGTGCGTATTCCAACATTGTGGGAAATGCTATTTGAAGCAAAAGGTGATGCCTTGCATCAGTTGCAAAAGCTGGATACACACAAGTCCTTAATCGAGCAGATTAAAGGGGGAATCCTCGATACTTATTCAGGCCTGTTGCCAGATGAGGCGCATTTGCCTTTTAAATCTTTAGTGAAAAGCATGACCACACCTTTGGAAATGGCTGTTCTTAATGCTGATGATGGTTCCATGATTCCTAATATGTTATTTGCCACCACCTTAAAAGACACCAGTATTGAGGAGTTAAATAGCTTAGTCAATACCTTGATTGAGCTGCTGGGGCCACAGATGAAAATAATCAGTCCCTTTAACGCACAGGGACAGGCACAATTGCTAGCAGCGATGATTCCCATATTTGCTTCATTTGATGATAAAACAGGTCAATTGATATTATTATCGGGCTTAAGCGCTAATGAAACAGACTTACAGAAAATATTGACACAGACTCAACATGCACCTGAGTTGGATGAAATTTTTGCTTATGAAAACAGTGTCGATCAGGCAGGTAAAAATCTGGAGTTCTGGCTAAATGTCAAAGCGATTTATCAACAAAATAAAGGTTTTATACCTGCAGATATCAAGCCCATGCTTATGCAGATGGGTTTGGATCAAATTGAATATTTATGGGCAGGTACCGCATCAGCCAATGGCAAAAGTGAAATGATTTTTAGACTAAGCATGCCAGAAGTTGGTTTTAGACAATTTATGCCCAGAGTTGATTCACAATTAAATGTATTAACCGCAGGTTCACCACGAAGTGTCTGGCAACTTGCCATACCCAGTGTAAAGCAGATGAAACAGGGCTTTGATTTAATCCTGGGCATTGATCCAGACACAGAGACGACAAGAAAAGAAATCACAGTAGCCATAGATAAGGTCAATAAATTTCTTGGTGTTTCATTGACAGAAATATTTAATGTTTATGGGCAGAAAATTTTAATTATAACGGATGAATCGGGCACCTGGTTTGCCAGTAAAATAAAAGATAAGGCGGCATACACGGATGTATCGAAAAAACTCGCCCAGGCATTTAAAGTCAAGACATCTAGTAGAAAACTGGCAGGAGTTGAAATTCAACAAACAGTCTTTTCAACCAAAGAGTTTGAGCAACAGGCATTTGCTGCTAATGCTGATCCAAATATACTAGAAAAATTATTGGATGTAAAACAATATTATTATTACCAAATCGAAGGGGATTATATCTTATATGCTTTTACACCACAGGTGCTGGCCGATAGAGCTAATAACCAAAATAAAATGGAATTGCAAGACTGGCTATATAAACAACAGGCTCAAAACTGGGATCATGCCATTATTGCTTATGGTAAAGAAGTGCTGGATGCGCCACGGGATATCTACTATTTTTATTTAAATGTGTTGGCATTTCTTGGAAACTTGACAAATGTTGAGGTTGATCTGTTTTCATTCCCCACTGCACAGCAGCTTAATCTCCCACAAAAAGGCCGTTATGGTTTTACTCTGGATTCATCTAATGATGCCTTAACAATTAAACTGTCCTATGAGTATAGTTTTTTAGAAAACATGTCTATATTTGACAGTTATCTATCAATAGCTTATGTGGGTATCATGATGGCCTATGCCGTACCAGCCTATCGAGATTACACAGCTCGGGTAAAAGTTAATGAAAAAATATATTCTGTAAGTGAAGAAAAAATATTAATAGCCGAATATTATGCAGAACATGGTAGCTTCCCCAATACCGAATTTCTATCTACAAAATTCGATGAATCTGATGAGTTGTTGTACAACCCAAAAAATGGTCAGATTAGCATTTATTTCACAGGAAACATCACTTCAGAACTTAAGGGGCAAAACATAATATTAACACCAACCGCAGATGACAGCGGCTATATAAGCTGGCAATGCAGTGGTACAGTTGATATAAAACGTTATAAATATGCTTGTTATTAATAGGTGATAGGCGCAGGGTGTATAAAAGCCTCCCATGGATGAAATGTATTTTATTGCCAGATAAATATCAACTTGGCAAATGGGATCTTTGCTGAGTTGATATGATTATTTTATATTTTAATAAATAAAAGAGGGAAGTTTATGTACCAATTCAAATGTGCAAAAATCGGGCCAATAGTCGTCTGTGTTTTATTTTATAGTTTAACAATCCAGGCATCGCAAGACGGCCCACCAGACTTTACAGATGTAGATGATATCCTGCTTGGACAACGACACATCTTACGCAATGATGATTTATTGATTGCAACTGATCAGGCAGGAAAAAACACAGGCAGCCGTTTTAATAATATTATTCTGCAAACTTCACAGTTAAAAGTATCCAAGCAATCAACAGAGAAGGTTATTGACTCCAAATGTGTCATTTATCGACCCGGTACCCTCTCTATGTCAGTACCGATCAATAATGTTATTCATAGTCGTATTGGTCGTGTTTTTGCATTGGATCATGATGTCAATGTAACCCTGGCCCCAGCTAAAAACAATTATGGTTTTGGTTGTAATGGAAAACTCGGTTTATATATTAACGACAACATGGATAAAAACAATAATTCACTCACTGTAGTAGAAAATTCAGGCCCCATGTGGACTCAGCTGCTTCTGGCAGATTTTAATCATGATGGATATGATGATGTTTTTCAGAATAATGGTAATAGATACGCCATTCATACCGCCGAGCATATAGCTGATCCAGCCAAAGGATTAAAGCGAGTCTATTTTCGGGATATGCCAGGTGATGTAGCTGCAACAATGTCACCACCAGTTGCTGGAGATTTTGATGGAGATGGCGCATTGGATGTTGCCTGGTTGGCAGCAAAACCAGAAGATAGGGCCAAAGTTTCAATATATTTACTGTCTGTTTGTCCAAGAGCAGGGATGATCATTCGAGGTGTAACCTGTAGCCGTGCTTTTGCAGTAGTACCATTAAAATCTACGAAATTAGCAGCCATGTCAATTAGTACATCGGCACGTTTAGCCTGGCCAGATGAAAATTGTTCAGGTTGCTCTAATTCCAGCAATCAATTTTGGCTGGCGGCTGGAAATTTTGATGGCAGATATACCGCAATAAATGCCACAGATAGAGATGAATTATTATTTGTTTCAACCAAAGATTATAATAATCTTGAGATACTTGCCTATCGCTTCAATGAAGATTTAAAACCAATGGCACATCCGAAGAAGACTACTTTTTCAAACTTTAGTGGTAATGGCTTTCAATTGGCCAGCGGCCCAATCAATCAATTTAGTAGTACCGACCAACTGGCAATCATTTCTGTGGCCGGCAGTGTCAATGATAAAACCGAGTTAGCCGTGTTTAATTTTGACTCTTCTTTGCAAGCCATTAAACATGATATGAATGTCAGTAGCGAAGCATTTAACAAAACTGGCAGGACCAGAGGTTCCCCATTCGCAACGGGTATTGCCCTGGGTCGATTTGATCCGCCAACAACAGGATCTGCCCGTGACTTTAATACACAAATAGCAGTACTTTATGATACCAATGATTTAGCAATAGATAAAAAAAGAACAATTCTTCACATCTATACTGTTGGTGATGCCTCTGATCCAAAACCCAAATTTAGATCTGAGTATATTGTTGCCGAAAAACGTTTTCTCGCTCCACATAATATGATGAACGCAGCACCACTGCAAGCGGGTGATTTACGTGGTCGCTCCTTGTTGTTGGGTGATCCAGATACCTTTCAGGTAGAAAGCCATTTACAACCCAGTGTCATTCTGGGCAGTCCTCCCCAACATGCTGATTTTATTACACCAGCCAAGGAAGACAATAATGTGGTTTTTAATTTCAGTGCCATGAAGAAAGATTTTAATTCAACTTATTCGGTAAAGGCCACAAATGAAAATCAATCATCAAACAAGTCCACCACCAGCACAGGCTGGGCATTGGCAGAGTCTGCCAGTTTGAAAGGTAAAATGACCATTGGTCCTGTGGAAATTGAAGGAGAGTTGCGTCAATCTCTGGATATAGCAGGAAAAAATACCGTTGGAAAAACTTTCAACACCTTTAAAAGTAAATCCTTTGATGCATCAACTGTGACTGGGTTTGGTGATCAGGTCTGGTACTCAAGCCGCCGAATGAATGTTTATATATACCCAGTACTTGGACGCTATAAATGTCCAAATAAACAGCCAGAATGTGCAGAAAATGAAAAAATGCCGATGACTGTGGTTTTTTCTGGTCCTGATAACGTGCGATCTAATATCAGTGCCACTGGTAGAACCCTAGAATGGTATCAGCCTGTACATGTACCTGGACAATTATTCACCTATCCCTGGAATCAACAACAGCTATTATTACAAAACCCAGAATTAAAGACCTTGAGCCAAACCAATACGGGCGCATTTTTTACAGATGATTCGCCCACAACCAGAAAAGTCAACTGGAGTGGCAGTTCAGGAGAGAATAAAAGTGTAGGTTTTAACAGTTCTTGGGAACTGGCTGGAGGCGTGTCAGTAGCTGTAGGTACACCAGAAGCAACCTATAAAGATGCAGGTGGCATTAGAGGTAAGGTAGATTTTGATATGTCATACAGTGAAGGGTTGGAAACTTTGAATACAGACAGCAGCAAAATAGGAACCTCAACAGGGATAGCCGTAAAAAAGCCAGGCAATTTCCCCAAGCCAAGTAATTATCAGTTTTTATTAGAACCGATTGTATTTGGTTCAGATAGCAAAATT
Source organism: Alcanivoracaceae bacterium (assembly GCA_016763695.1). GTDB lineage: Bacteria > Pseudomonadota > Gammaproteobacteria > Xanthomonadales > Marinicellaceae > NORP309. Next base: position 14,052 of record JAESTH010000219.1, on the reverse strand, counting down.
CAACAAAGCCAAAATATTAAACCAGATGCTGATATACTGACCCGTGGTCCATTACAAACGGCCTTTGTTGCTGATCCAACAGATGCTAATAGTGGCAGTTGGTGGTCTACCAGTAACTATAAAAAGTACATAGATGTTGGTTTTGGCTTTCCGGCTCGCTGGGAAATTACCAGTGATAAAAGCAGCGGTTTGATCGACAAAGACACGGCTTGTCTTGGTGGTGAATGCGCCCTAATGGATATACCTGATGCGAACAATCTGTGGAATAGCAGCTTCTACTGGCTGCGCGGCTTTTACATCCAGTCCAATGGTGAAGGTCCACAACGCACAGAGGCCAAAAGTGGTGATAACATGCAATTAAGTGTACGCGTCTATAATCATAGCTTTAAGGACATGCAAGGTTCTGACAAAATTAAGGTCAGATTCTACGGTCAACAGTGGGATCAAACTAGCAATCAACCAATAGCAGCTTCTCAAAGCTTCTTGATTGGTCAAGACACATTTCAAAGCCTCCCAGGTTTTGCATCAGGAACTGAACCTAATTGGCGATTAGCTCATACAAATTTTGATACTAACAGCTGTGGACAAACCAGTTGTGCGGGCAAATATTTTGTATTCTGGACTGTAGTTTGGGCAGAAGACGCAAACAAACAAATCATCATGTCTGAATTGCCTGGTCATGGCTTAAATGATAAATTGAGTACTGCACAATTGACGCAATTATTAAGCAATGATAGTCCTAACATGCAACAGGTCTTTGCCGTCAGTGATCAGGGTTTGATGGAAAAGGTAAGTACACTGGAGAAAATCAGTACATCATTCAGTAATAATTTGGGTTATTTTCATCAGGCTTTTTTCATTCATGATATTGAGGTACAAAACCTGAAGAAAAAGACAGCAAAATCTGCACAAAAGAGCACATCTCATTCACTGCCTCAAGGTGCTGTCAGTATTCAGCAGTTTGGTTTGCAATCCAATAGGATTTTTGCAGGGCAAGAATTAGAGATAACAGCAATGATCCAATCCGAAGGTGCCAGCAATAGCGCATTACAGCTTATGGTATACGCTATTGATACAAAAAATAATGAAAAAGTCTTATTGGATCATGAGATTATCTCTCACATCAAGGCCGATGGCAGCTACCAAATCAAGTTACCGATACGCCCCGAAGGTTGTGGCAGCAAACAGATTCAAGTCGAATTGGATCCTGGCGAACCAGGCCAAACTGGCAAATTAATCGCATCAGAAAATTTGTTTATTGATTGTTGAAGACTTGAGTAATTGGAGCTTTATCCATCACCTGCACTTTTTAAACCTAAATAGCCCAAGTTGGTTTTAGTGATGGATAAAGACACTACGGCAACCATTACCGTTAATCGTCGTGAATTAAATCGAATGAGTCTGAGACCGGTGAAATTTGCTGAATTAATTGCATCAGGTGCTATTAAAATTGACGGCAATGCCAGTGCCTTTAAAGCTTTCTTTTCCAAGTTGGACAATTTTGAATTCTGGTTTAATATTGTTGAACCATAGAATTGAGAATGAATGCTGTATTAAAATATATTGATAATAAAAGCTCAAAGAGGCTATTCTTATATTTTCCAATGAATGGTATGTCCATTCAGCGATTGATGCTATCCATAACCAAAATGTCGCGTAAATGGCATTTGTCGACCCCACAGGTGGGCGTCTACTACCTTCCTGGGTTTAGTGAAAAAAATACCAGCAAACCTTTGGTCAGTGGTATCCGAGAATAGAGTTCTACTTTATTATAGATGCAGGTCATTATTCAAGGTCCTATTGCCCGATGAGGTAAACTTACCCCTTTTTTCACCGCTTCTCGGTTGCTGATTTCTTGGTACCAACGCCACAAATGTGGAAAGCCATCAAATTTGAAATTGCACACTTCACAAATATGCATCCAACCGAAGGCTGCGATATCGGCTATAGAATACTCTGCTCCAGCAAAGTAGTGGTTTGTTGATAAATGTTTATTCATGGTGAAAAAAGCATCAATGGTTAATTTTTGGTAGCGGTTGATTGCAGGGATTATTTTTTTAGCTTCAAATATTTCATAATTAACCCGCTGACCCAATAAAGGAGCCAGAGTTGCTGAGTTAAACATCAACCATTGTAGTGTTTGCCAACGGCTTTTGGGGTTTGTTGAAATCAGGTTTCCGCTTTTTTCTGCTAAATACAGTAAAATAGCAGCTGATTCAAACACGACTATTCTTGTTGCTTGATCTTTGATTATGGGTATCCTTCCGTGGGGGCTCATTTTTAAAAAAGCAGCCGTTTTATTATCACCATTGCTAATTTTAATGTGGTGTAATCGATAAGGCAATTTCAATTCTTCTAACAAGATGGTTACCTTATAACCATTGGGTGATGACGTTGTGTATAAATCAATCATGACATTAATAAGACACCTCTAACAAATTTTCAATTAGACCATTGATATGTGACGACGAGGTCATACCATTGGTGAGGCATACTCGTATAACCGATTGTTCTTCAAACTTAGTCACTGAAATCCATTGTTCACCCTTTTCGACTATTTTTTCTACTATCTGTGACGGTGTGTGGGCACCCTCTGGAGGAATTAAACAAGCAATGGCCATATCGGATTGGTTAAGAAGTTGCCAACCGTGTCCTTGCATTTTTTTTACCAAATAGGCAATCAAATTGATGCCGTGTTCAAGGTGTTGGGCATAACCTTGCCATCCAACGGTTGCCAATGACATAAATAAGGGAAGACCTATAAATCGCCTTGACCACAACATCGAGTTAACATACAAATCTTGCTCAGCATCGTTTGAAGGCATGTAATCGGTTGAAACGCTAAAGAGATTGGACAATACTTGCTTGTGTCGGGTAAAAAACATGCCCGCACCCATGGTGGTGGCAAACCATTTATGCGCATCAATGGTAATGGAATCAGCCAATTCAATGCCATCGAGCCGGTCTTTGTAATAATCAGAAACAATTAACGCACCACCCCAGGCCGCATCCACATGAAACCACATATTGTATTGATTACAAATTTCTCGACTCGATTTAATTGGATCAATCATGCCAGCATTAGTGGTGCCTGCTGTTGCCACCACCATGACGGGAATATTGCCTTCCTTTTTATCTTGTTCAATAATTTTATGCAGCACTTGAGCATCCATTCTTCCAAGACCATCGGTTGCAATTAGACGAATTGCTTTTCTACCAACGCCTGTGGTAGCAGCTATTTTTATCCATGCTAAATGACTCTCTTTGGAAACATAAATACAAGGTTGTCCTTTAAAAGCAAAAACACCATCATTGGCAAAATTGGGATATATTTTAGATAATGCTCCAACAAAGGCGGTGGCATTTGCCTCTGAACCACCACTGGTAAAATGCCCTGTTGAATTTTTTGGCAGTCCTAATCGCTTAATGAGTTGCTTAAGCACATGTGACTCAATTTCTACTGACACAGGTGCATGTGACCAGACACAATTTTGAGGGTTAAAAGCACTAGAAATAATACTAGCGACTTCGGAAGGAAAAGTGGGTGCAGGATTAAATAAGCCCATATATCCTGGATGGATCATTTGTACCAACCCATCTTTAAAATGATTAAGTGTCCAATCTATAACTTCCTCTAAGGAAGCCGTCCCATTAAAATCCATGCTTTTCAGTTGCCGTCTGAAAACCTGCATGTCTTGTTTTGGCGTCACTTTGGATTGGCTAACCACCTGTTTGACTTTTTCAATTTTACCAACAAGATTATGCAATAATTCTATCTTTTGATTGGTTTCTGGGAATAATGCCTTATTTGAAACTGTGTGATTCATCATTAATTTTTTTGTTAAAGTGTACCGAGAATTTTACAGACAAATCAATCCTATTACTCCCAACAAAATGACTGTCTTACCGGAAAAATGTCGGTTTATAAGGAATGACTTAATAAATAATTATTGGATAATGTTTTTTGTTGCATTTTCAGTCAGTATTCTCTTAAACTAATCTCATGTTTTGGTTTTTTCGTTTTATTTGTTTTCATATGTATTATTTCTAACTGAAAGAAAGCACATTATTGAAGAATAATTAATCCAGAACCCATCAACAAAATATCGGTTATGCAGGAAAAGAGTGCTACGAGTAAAATAATGGCAGTATTAGATGAAAAAGACAGGTTGTTACTGGCGGCATTAAAAAAAAATGCACGCAAAAGTTTGGTGGGTTTGGCGAAAGACATTGGCCTTTCACGCAGTGCAACCCACGATAGAATTATTAAACTAGAAGCCAATGGTACCATTAGAGGTTACACTGTTTTAGTCAATGCCAGTGCTCAAGCGGGTACCAAAGCTGTTTTTCAGATAAATTTCAAATCCGGCTACAACAACCCACTTTTGCAAAAAAAGATCAGTGCCTTTCCCCGAGTGATTCACAGCCAATGCCTATCAGGCGACATCGATATGTTTGCACACGTTGCCTGCTATGACACTGATGAACTTTCTGAATTAAGAGAACAAATATCAACTATCGAAGGTGTTTCTTCAATTAAAACTTTATTGATTTTGAAAGCTAGTTTTTAGTTCTTTTCTATCACTAAATAATGATATGGATAAATAAAAAATACTGATTTTTCTGTAGGAAATTTCTTACAAGATGTGTGTCCTGAATTCTATGAGGTTTAATCATTGCTAATAACTACTTCTACACAACTAAAAGACAAGCCATCTGCAATGTCATAGATTGTATGGTGGTCAGCTATTGCTGTTCCCGCGATGATAAAAGTACTGGGACCTGTAAAACGAGGGACTACTGGCCCGGTGTACAATTGCGGGTTTTGATTAGCTAAAAAATAACATGTTTTTGTTGCTGCAGTTCTTGCGGCATTAAAGTGATCAAACTGTCCACATGTTTCACTGACTTCCAGATTTATGTTTTCATCATCACAATCTATTGTTTTGGCACTGGTCTGAGATGGTATAATTTGTTTAAGTGTTTCCAGTTTTATCCTTTCTTTAAGCAACAAATTATCATGATCATGATCATTATAAATTTGTTCATCTGATGCGATTAATATTTCGTCTTCATTGAATGAGTAGTTTTCAATAGTAATAAATTCGCTGTTGCTTTCGTTTATAGTCGTATTTGAATTGACCAGTATTTCAGTAATGAAAGTGTGTGAAAAAGCAGTCAAGTTAACACTGAACATTATGATTATTATGTATATTTTTTTCATTATTTCCTCATATTTAATTATTAAACTTTATAAGCTACTATCCTAATCTTTTTTTGTATTTATTGTAAGAAAATATACTGGTAAAAAACGGTAAAAATAAATTATTAGTAAGAATATCAAGAACATAGAAAAAGATTTGCTAAATATAATTATACAATTTAAAAATTCTGTACCAGTTTTATCCAGTGTTTAAACTGGCTAAATTTTTGATTGTGAATAACATATGCAGCATCTTCTGGAATAAACCAGAGGCCACATTAATAATTTAAAGAGGAAAAAAAATGAAAACAATATTAAAAGCACTGACTATAATGATTTTTATCGTGAGTATAAATTTTTCAGCTGAGGCAAGAAATGTTGCTGGAGGAGGGGCTATAAATCCTGGACCAGTTGGTGGTTTAGTAACTTATACTGGTTATTACCTTGAGCAATATACTTATTTAGATGGCGCAGATAATAATATCACTGCATATAGAGTTAGATCTATTACACGTTATACTCTACAATCCTGTTTTTCTGCACTTTATTACTATGCTAATCAAGCTGGAAATAGCCTTATCGCAAACTGTAGTTAAGGATAGTTTTATTTGAATGAATGTATATTTATTCTAAGTCAACTAAACTAGGGGTTACCTCATTAGCATATTTATTGCAGGTATCCCCTTTGTTGTTATTGCCTTTAGTTTTAATTATAATGCTTATTATCAATTTTTGTGATCTTTAGTCAATGTAGTTCCAACACCAAAATTAACACCGATTTCACAATCACTCAAATAAGTGTGGTCGACAGTATTTATTTTTCTTGTCTTTTTTGATTTATAATAGATGATAAGTATTCTTCATCCTTGCTTTCCCATAACTCATTAACAGTTCTTTTATAGGTGACAGCATATTCTATGGCTTTGGTTAGTTGCTTTAATTGAGCATATGCTTTAGATTTTAAGAGCAAATATGGGTCAATGGCAGATTGTTTATAGTTTTCTATTAATGTAAGAACCTTATTGGGTTGATTATTATCCAGATATATTTGCCCCAATAAATTGTTGATTTTAATAATGGCCTCACCATCATCGCTGTCTTTTGCTAATAATAGTGAAGATTTCAATAATAAAAGGGCTTTATTTTGCTGATGAGTTAATAAATAGTAACGGGACAGTAAGGTATTTGTTTGGGTTTGCATCCGAGTTTCATTGCTTTCATCAATGTGAGTTTGTGTTTTTTCTATATTTATAAGGATGTTATCAGCCTTTTGCTGACTAAGGTCCAAATCAAGTTGTGACATGATGTTTTCAATAATTGCTCTTTTATTATTGGACGCTTTGGCTAATTGCTGGTGCTCGGTTAAATACAATTGGGCAGTTTGCCATTTGTTTTGTATGATTGCGATATTAATGATGTAATGCTTTGATGCCAATAACATGGCGGTAAAATCAATATCTAAGGCTATTTGTTGCATTTCTTGGGTCAAAGTCCATGCTTTTTTTAGTTCTCCTTGAGAAATCAAAAGTCCAATCATTTCATTTAAAACGGCTCCAATGCCAAATTTGTAATCCAAGCTTTTTGTAATACTAAGTGCTTGGTTAAGGTGTTCTATGGCTTGAGGATACTTAGCTTGATGTATTAATACCCTTGATATCACTGAGTGAGACCTGGCTAGACCAGTTAAATTTCCCGTTTGAGTATATAAAGCTAAGCTTTTTTTGCCAAAGATTACAGCTTCTTGTGTGCGCGCCATTCTTAATAATAAACTGCATTTAAACTGATAAATCTCTGCTAATAACTCTATATTTTGTGAATGATTAATGCGATCTTCCAAAACAGTTAATTCATTCAATGCTTCGTTGTTTTTTGATTGTTTGTGGTATAACAGAGCCAGTTTATATTGTGTGTTGGCTAATATGGAATAATCCTTATAGTCATATTTATTTAAAATATCTTGATAAACTGTTTGTGTTTCGTCTGGTTTTCCTTGTCTTAATAAAATGCCACCACGTATATTTTCAGCTTCGATAGAAATAATGTTATTGGTGTTGACAGCTCTAATTGTGTCAAGTAAGGCGAGTGCTTTTATTTGATTTCCTCTCCTGTCCATCAGTTTAGAAAGTTCAAGTGCAGCCAGATGGTAATCTGGATTCTGTTTTAAACACATTTCGAAATAACCAATACTTTGGTCAAAATCTTTTTTAGCTAAAGACGCTAACCCACGCATGTATAATTCTAATACATGTGGGTTTTCTGTAATAGCCGTGATATTAGCGTCAGTTTCACCCACCTGTTGAGTAATCCATTTGGTGGATTTATTGATGGCTCGAGTTAAATTTTCATCACTAAATGATTGTGTGATTAATTGTTGTTTTTTATTTTTTAAATTTAAATCTATGCTAAACAAATTATCTTCTAATGAAATATCAGATATAATCACATTTAAATCTGGATACAGTTTCCATTGAGTATCTAAATATTGTTTGGTATTTAGGTTTTCTGGTTTGTCTTGGTAGTTTTTTAGTTTTACTTTATTTGATAAAGATAAGTACTTTTCAATGATTGAACCAGAACTTTCAGTTAACCAATCATTTTCGACACCTTTATCTATAGTATTGGGAATGAATAATAAAGATTTGTTAGAAATTTGTGTTTTATTTGTTACATTTGCAGTGTTTTGATTTATCCACAGGAATATTGAAATGATGAGCAATGTTAATAGAACAATTATTGAGTATTTAATTTTGGATATATTATTTGGAGCTTTACTCATTTTATGTGTATTTTCAATACATTCTACTTCTGGTAAAAATTTAATGCCTTGACCATAAATGGTTTCAAAATACTGCCCATTACATACCTGGGTCAATACTTTTTTTAGTTTGTAAATGCTTTGATCAATCGTATTGTCTGCCACTACCCTGTCATTCCAAACTTCCTTAATGAGTTTGTCTTTATCAACAACTATTCTTGGATTCTGTAAAAAAAAATATAACAGCTGGTAATTCTGTTTGGTTAAGTCAACTTTTTTAGATTGGTGGTAAAGTTCTTTTTTTGTGGAGTCAAGTGTGAATCCTAAAAACAGATATAGCATTTATTCTAACAGTTATTAATATATTTTTAGTTTAACATAATTTACAAAGTTTTCTCATATATTGATTTGCAATTTTAAATTTGTGAGGTGTCTCTCAAAATAGATAAAATCATCATTCAGACAGGTTTGTAAGCGCTAATATCATAATGCAAACATTAAGTAATGATTGATTTTTAATAGAATATAATGACATTATAAATTAGGACACATGTATGAATACATTATTACACAAAATAACCTTAGTTGTTATTGTCACTTTACTTATTAATACATCAGGTAAGGCAAGAGACATCAGCTTCGCAGAAGCCCAGTTAATATCTGACCAGACCTCATCATTAAGTACAATAAGTTTTAGTAATCTAGCCTCAGCAGACATTGATGCAGATGGCGATCAAGACATTATTATTTCCCAATCTGGAACAGATGACCAGCTTAGTTGGCTAGAAAATGATGGTGGAGATTTTGTTGATTTCCCTCAGCATGTCATTACAACATCTATCTCATCAATTAAAAGACTCCAAGCAATAGACCTAGATCAAGATGGTGATCTTGACATTGTTGCAGTCGATAGTGTGGCAGACGAATTATTGTGGTTTGAGAATGATGGTACAGGTGCTTCTTGGACAGAACATGTCATCCAGAGTGGTACAACTGTTGAGGGAGCTTTAGATCTCGGTATTGAGGATATTGATGCAGATGGAGATTATGATATTGTCATTGCAGCTGGTAATACAACAGAATTATATTGGTATGAAAATACAGGAAGTGCCATGACATGGGTGGAACATGATACAGGTGTTGTTGCTGCCGGAGATGTAAACGCTATAGCCCTGGGTGATTTTGATCTTGATGGATCAGTAGATATTGTATATGCCACAAAATCAGGATCTCCATTTATACAGTTGGTCGGGAATACTAGTGGAGATGGAAGTGCCTGGTCTATATCAAATGTGGCAATAGGTGCCACAGTAACTATAAGCGATATTCAAGCACAGGATCTTGACCTTGATGGTTTGGCAGAAATTTATTATCATGAGAATAATGGCAGTTTAGAGCAACTTACCTATGATTCATTTTCTTCAACATGGATCAGTGCAACAATCATGGCTTCAGGCACACAAGGTGAAATAAGTTTTAGTGATGTTGATAATGATGGTGATTTAGATATTTTACTTGGGAGTAGTAACGATCTTTCTTGGATTGAGAATACTGATGGAATTGGGAATACTTGGACACAAAGAATCATATTGGCCAGTTTAGCCGATGATATATCCAGTCTACAAGCCATAGATTTAGATAAAGATGGTGATTTAGAAATTGTTATAGCGAAAGGTGACGATGGATTTGTCTATGCTTATGAAAACTTGTTATTTCATCCCTCGGTGCAATATGATGCAGCCGTTGTTATAGATAACACACATACCAGCGCCTATCATGTTGTCACTGGTAAACTCAATGGTGATCAATATCCAGACTTAATTTCTGCCAATAAGTCTATTACAGGCATGGAGATATTTTTCTATGCAGGTGATGGCAGTGGTTCGTATGCTTTATCAGAAACAGTTTTGAGTGTTTTATCCGCTATAGACAGCAATATTTCTGCCATAGCGTTGGGTGATATGGATAATGATGGTGATTTAGACATCGTATTTGCCGCCGATGGTAGTGACAGCATTTATATGATAGAAAATCAAATGGATGCAGGTCCCTATATTGCCTCTAAAACACAGGATGAAAAATTATTTTTTGGTGCAAATTGGAGTTCTGAAACAGTTATCGGGTCGGGAGTCGGCAGGTCTGCTGAAATACAATTAACTGACATTAATTCAGATGGTAATATTGATGTGATATTTTTAGACCAACTAAATGATAAAGTTGAGTGGTTAGATAATAATGGATCATGGACAGCAAGTGAAATTGGTACAATCAATAACCAAACCAATTTAAAAGTTGGAGATCTAAATTCAGATGGATATATTGATGTCATCACTTCAGGCACTTCAAATGGTGGCAGTCGCTTATGGACAAATGACAATGGAGATGCATCTGTGTGGAGCGAAACCATAATCGATACTACCCGTGTTCCTAGGCAAATAGCCATAGCTGACTTGGATGGTGACGGTGATTTGGATGTTGTACATGGAAGAAGTGCAGGTAGTAATATTGAGTGGCAAGAAAATAATGGTGATGGTACATCATGGATTAGACATGATACCATGGTGTCAACAGGCTTCACTCCCAATGAAATTGCCATTGTTGATTATGATAACAATGGCCAATTAGATATACTAATACAAGATTCACATGGAGACATATCAGTTATGAAATTTAATGATATTACAACGGATTCTTGGTCGTTGAGTACGTTAACAACAGGTCTTAGTTTACCGAATGCTCTTGTAACACTTGATTATGATTTTGATGGAGATATTGATCTTGTCTCAAAGGGTTCAAGTTCTAGCGAAATTGTATCCTATGAAAATATAGGTGGACAGTATGGTTTGGCTTTTATTAGTGCACCAGCAAATAGTCATGAAGATTCACAAACCGTAGATGTTGTTAGTTTTACAGTGTCACATAACGGAGAAATGGCAGATGGAGACATGCAAATTTCATCATTACACTTGGGTTTTCAACCGGGAACAGGCTGTGTTAATACACCGATGACATCATCAGATTTAAACCCATTAGTGGCAGCAATTGGAGTATATTTAGATGATGGTTCTGGTGTATTTGAAATATTTTCTGATACACTTATATATACTGAAACGGCGCCACTTACACTGGTTAATGGTCAAATCACTTTGAGTTTACCAGATCAAAACAGTGATTTACAAATAGCCCCTCAATCCAGCAAAGACTATTTTGTAACATTAAAAATACGAGCAACAGCCTCATCTCAAACCTGTCATGGATTAGTTCCTTACTTTTTCATCAGCAACAGTCTTGGTGTAAGTGATTATTTTCGAGCACAAGACAGAGACAGTGGAATTGAGCTAATCGCTGCCGTTACAGAAGACTCTGTTCCAAGTGAACAACTTATCATTGCATCAACCAATACAGCCCCTACTACAACAGGAATTTTGGATCAGAACGGCACTGAAAATGTTCTATTCAATATCAATATAGCGGGTGATTTTAATGATGCAGATGGTGATGATCTGTTTTTTACAGCATTGGGTCTTCCATTAACTCTGAGCATGGATGGATTAACAGGTATTATAAGTGGGGTCCCGAACAATATAGACGCTCTAAATTCACCATACAGCGTTAATATTGTTGCCAGAGATCCGCAAGGAGCCATAGTCAATAGTGTTTTTGATTTAGAAATTATTGGTGATAATGTGGCGCCTACTGTGTCAAACCCCAGAGGTGATTTTTCGATGACTCAAGGTGATTCACTTAATACATCGGTACTTACTAATTTTAATGACAGTGATGGTGATCTGTTAAGTTTCTCTGCAACTGGACTGCCATCAGGGTTAAATGTATCTCCCAACGGAAATTTCGTCGGCACGATTACAAATTTAGATTGGTTGAATGGGCCTTTATATAACGTATTGGTAAGGGCTACAGATCCTGATGGAGAGTTTGTTGAAGATTCATTTAATATTACTGTTATCAATGTCAATGACACTCCTCTTTTTACAGGGCCAATTATGCAGCAAAATGCTATGTTTAATATGAGTTATGAATTTAATGTTGCTACATTCTTTGTTGACCCAGATGCTGATACCATGACTTATAGTGCGGACATACTACCTGACGGGCTGAGCATTAGCTCAAATGGGTTTATTTCAGGTATAGCTACTGGTATTGCATTCACTGAGTCGCCCTATGCAGTGATCATTACCGCAATGGACGATTCTGGTGAAACTGCATCTAGTAATCAGTTTGTTTTTAATGTAACTGATACAGCAAATGATATTATTTTTGCAAATGGTATGGAATAAAATTTAATTATCGAATACAGGGCAAAAACATTTTTTGCCCTGTATTTCTGGTTATAAGATGTGAGTCACTCAAGTTGAACTAAATAGTAAAGAAAAGGGGTGATTTGATTGTCATATTCAATTTGTATTAGTAAAGCTACTTTTTATTCATCACCAAAGTTAATTACCTACAACAAAGCAGGAAATATCCCATATATTTTTAGATATAGTTGAGAGTGTTTACACAACTGTGTAACTTCAACTTACGGTTACACTTAAGTGTAGAAGTGCAGATCGGAACTGACGAAGTATTCATATATATACCATATTTTCCCAATTAAACAATAGACAAGTTATTCTTGGTAACCGTCAATTTTTTTCACCCAACGTCGTTACCATTATTAAATTGAATCTGTTTTATTAAGCCCAAGAATATACTATTTAACTAATTTAAAGATTACTTCTTATTTCTAACAATTAAATTAATAATAACGGAAATGATTAATAAAATAATAATGACTCCGGATACAAATAATGAATATGGGTCAAACATATTGTATAACACAGCGTTGTTTTTTTTCTATAGAGATAGCGCAATTTATTTATTTTTGATTCGCTGTCAGAACGGCTTAAATCATCTTCGATATTAATAGGATATCAAGATTTTCAGGAGAGCTATTACAATCTAATTGAAAAGAAATTATTGCAAGTGATATTTTATGAAAATATATATATTGATGATTAAAAGCCTTTAAATGATGAGGTGGTATTTGCAGATGAGTAGAAAAATTATAGGACAAAAAAATTGATGTGATAAAACTCAATAGTAGAACTATAAAATTTTTCATTTGTTACACCCATTTAAACTTGCGTTTATAGACAGTAATTTAGCTAATAATACTCATAAATAATTTAAAAGCTGTGTAATGGTTTTTAAAAACATTGACGTATGCCATTTTGGCACACATATTGTGTTTTTGGCTTGCATGTGTTAAAATGACACACTTGGTGATTAGAAGAAGATAGTTATAGATTCTTTATCCACCAAAGTAGGAGAAGTTATATTATGAAATCAACTGAGAAAAAACAAGCACGTTTGGTAGCTAGAGTATCTGTAGATATTCAAAACACCATTCAGAAGGCAGCAGCCTATTCTGGTGCAACGATCACACAGTTTTTGGTAGATTCTGCATTAGATAAAGCCAAATCAGTCATTAAAGATGTTGAAGTTATTAAGTTGACAGATAAAGCCGCCACAAGGATGATGGAGTTGTTGGAACATCCGCCTGAGCCAAATGCATATTTATTGAGGGCAAAAGCCAATTACCAAAGGCATATTAATAATGTACAACATTCAATTACTGAACAAGAAACATGATCGCAAAAGCTTTGACTGTGGCCATGACGAGATCAATAGATTTTTAAAACAACAAGCCAACCAAAAAGCAAAAAAAAGTTATTCACAAACCCATGTACTGACAGATGAAATAAGACCCACTAAAATCATTGGGTTTCATACTTTAACCACATGCCTTATTGATAAACCACTGCAGCATCAACTCAATATCAATTATCCGCATGAATTATTTGGGGTAAATTTAGCTAGAATGGGTGTTGATGTTAAGTTTCAAGGTAAGCTGCTTTCTGAGAACTTAATTTTTGATGCCATTTATAAAACATATTATATAGATATTAATATGGGCACTCAGGGTTTATTTATTGATGCTAAAAATGATCAGCTTATCAACTACTACGTAAAATATGGTTTTGAATTGATAGCAGATACCCGTCGCAAAATGTGGATGCCTATAGGTGTTATT
>JAESTH010000218.1 GCA_016763695.1 Alcanivoracaceae bacterium | reverse complement strand
CCAAGTGATGCCAAGGTCACCTATCAACAAGACATCAGCCGAGCAGGGATTAAGCTCAATCGAATAATAAAAACCATGAAATACAGCAATAACCGCCTAAATATCGTTGTCTTAGATGCCTGTCGTAACAACCCCTTGCCCAAAAAACCAAACAGCCGTTCAGTCTCAACAGGAGGCTGGAAAGAAATTACCGAACTAGCTGAAGGCATGTTTATCGGTTACGGAACATCCAAAGGCAGAGAAGCCGCTGATGGCAATGGAAGAAATGGACTATTCACCAAACACCTGATCCACAATATCCAACAACCCGGCCTAACTATCGAACGAGTTTTTAAAAATACCCGCATCGCAGTCAATAAAGAATCCATAAAACTAGGCAAACCACAACTCCCAACCGATCAAAATCAATTATTGGGTGATTTTTATTTTATACCGCCCAAAGATAACACTATTATTGCTAGAGTCAAACCAGATGACTCAAATAAAATTCAAACGGTTTCTACATCTACTAAACCCATTAACAATATTTCATCAAGGATCTCACAACCACAAATTGATGTGTTGAAACCAGATACAGAAGGTACTGTAATAGACAAAGAGCGTAATTTAATGTGGATGCGTTGTAGTTTAGGGCAAACTTGGAATAATCGCAGAAGGAAGTGTTCTGGACATGCAACAAAGCATACATTTGATGAAGCTCAAGCGCAAGCCGAAAATTCTAGTTATGCAGGTTACAAAGATTGGCGTGTACCCACAATAGAAGAACTCGTAACTCTGGTTTATTGTAGTACAGGTAAACCAAAGATTGATAGGAGAGGAAGACTTGATGGTTGTCCTAGTGTAGGATTACTAGAACCAGTAATGGACCTAGATGAATTTCCAGATACTCCAATTTCATTTTTTAGGTCGGCCTCGCCTAATGCCAATAATTCAAGCTACGCGTGGACTGTCTATTTTGGTAGTGGCAATACCTACAACCTCGGCGGCCGCAGCAACCTTGAACATGTGCGTCTTGTGCGTTTCGGACAGTGATTTTGATTTTTTGTTTTGCGATAAAAATTCAAATACATAAGCAATAATTTATACAACTAATAAAGATACTATGAAAAATATTTGGCTAACATTACTTTTAACAAGCATAACATGGGTACAGGCAAATACTGAAGAAAGGCGTATAGCCTTAATTATCGGCAATGCTGTTTATGACAAAGACATCTTAACTTTACCCAATCCAGAAAATGATGCCACAGATATGGCACAAACTCTCAGAGAGTTAGGGTTTGAAGTAATAGAAGGGCATAACTTGGACAAAAAACAGATGTATAAAAAAATGGATTTGTTTGAGCAAAAACTACACGAAGGCGATAAATCCAAAACTGTAGGCCTGTTTTATTATGCAGGACATGGTATGGAAGTGGAAGGCATCAATTATCTATTGCCCACAGATGCAGACATCACCTATCGAGAAGAAGTCAGCCGAGCAGGAGTGCAACTTAAAGACATAACAAAAACCATGAATCGCAGCAATAACTTACTCAATATTGTCATTCTAGATGCCTGCCGAAACAATCCTCTCCCCAAAAGACCTGAAAACTTAGGCCGCACACCCAGTACATTTGGTTGGTCAAAGCTGCAAAATGTTGCCACAGGCATGTTTGTCGCCTATGGCACATCTGAAGGCCATCAAGCATTTGATGGCTCTGATAGAAATGGTTTGTTCACAAAATATTTACTTAAAAACATCAAAACCAAAGGCCTAATCCTCGAACAAGTCTTCAAATACACCCGAAAGGATGTACTAGATGCCTCCAAAGCACTGGGTTTCTACCAAGTCACAGACCAAACCAACAAGACCTATGGCGACTTTTATTTCAATCCAATAGAAATTGGCAATATAAATAACAATGCCATAGTTAGTATACAACCAATCAACTCCAGTCAAACATCAAGTCAAACTGTAAATTCAAATATCAAAAAATGGTGGAATGATAAGGATGAACCAGCGCCACAAGCACCAGAAGGCACTGTATGGAGTGAGGATGGTAAACTCATGTGGATGCGATGTAGCCTAGGGCAAAAATGGAATAAAGATAAAAAGAGCTGTAATGATAAGGCAAAAGAATATAATTGGAAAGAAGCTAAAACCGAAGCAAAAAATTATAACTATGGAGACCATACTGATTGGCGTGTACCAACAATAGAAGAGCTTGAAACACTTATTTATTGCAGTACAAGTAGAAAACCTCGTGATAGTATTGGAAGATTAGATGGCTGTCAAACAGGTTATACTAGTCCAACAATAGACCTAAATAAATTTCCAGATACAACAACAAGTTCTCTTTTTTGGTCGTCCTCGCCCTATGCCAGTAGTATGGAATACTCGGTAGCGTGGGTCGTCAGTTTCTATAATGGCAATTCCAACGGCATCTCCAGTAACACTCGAGTTGTGCGGCTTGTGCGTTTCGCACAGTGATTTTGTTTTTTTGTTTATGATTTTGATAAAGACACATAAGATTAAACCCACATGGGTAACGCAGTAATAGGCATGTTCAATAAGAGATAATTTAAAATATGGAACCAGACAATAAAGCAATAGAAGAAACAGAGTTTTTTGAAACAACATTAGAACGTTCAAGACAAAAATTATTGGATTTGACGCGTAGGAATCGTCTATTAAATTTTCGCGAAGGGGTAAAAGACATTGCGATAATAGATGAAATGGCGGATTTGGTCTTTGAAGATTTAGTCAGTAAAGAAATTAAGTTTAGTTTCTCTACAATAATAATACTATCGGGGTCGGGACTTTAGTCCCGTAAATATAATTAAAAAAATACAAATGTCCGTCAATAAAAATACAAAGCAAACAAACAAAAAACTATGAAAAATATAACCAAAAAATTAATTGTAATACTTACCCTGCTACAATTATTAACCATAACCAGCACAAGTGCTAAAACAAAAGAAACACGCATTGCTTTGATTATCGGTAACAGCCACTATTCCAACAATTTTGGGACATTGTCCAACCCAGCCAATGATGCAACCGACATGGCAGCTACATTAAAAAAACTAGGCTTTGAAGTAATTTCAGGCATTGACCTAAAGCGTGAGGAAATGTTTGCAAAACTAGATGTATTTGAGAACAAGCTAAGAGCCTCAAACCCAGACACGACAGTTGGATTGTTTTACTATGCAGGACATGGTATGGAAGTGGATGGAGAAAATTATCTGTTGCCAAGTGATGCCAAGGTCACCTATCAACAAGACATCAGCCGAGCAGGGATTAAGCTCAATCGAATAATAAAAACCATGAAATACAGCAACAATCGCCTCAATATCGTTGTCTTAGATGCCTGTCGCAACAACCCATTACCGAAAAAACCAAACAGTCGTTCAGTAGCAACAGGTGGTTGGAAAGAAATTACTGAACTAGCCGAAGGTATGTTTATTGGTTACGGAACATCCAAAGGCAGAGAAGCCGCCGATGGTACAGGTAGAAATGGCTTGTTTACTAAGCACCTAATCTACAATATCCAACAACCAGGTTTAACAATTGAACGTGTCTTCAAAAATACCCGCATAGCCGTTAATAAAGAATCAAAAAAACTAGGCAGACCACAACTCCCAACCGATCAAAATCAGCTCTTGGGTGATTTTTACTTTATACCACCAGAATTTGATACAAATAATACAAACCTCATAGCTAGCAGACAGCTAATAATCAGGCCAAGTTCTACACCTCAATTAATTCCCTCAATAACAACATTAACAAGACAAGTAGGAGAACAATACAAAGACTGCACTGACTGCCCCAGTATGGTAGTCATTCCTTCTGGTAGCTTCTATATGGGCAGTAAGGAAAACGATAATGAAAAGCCTATTCATAAAGTGAATATCAATCAATTTTCTATGAGTCAAACAGAAGTAACATTCAATCAATGGGATGCTTGTTACAATGCTGGTGGCTGTAGTGATAATCCAGATGATGAAGGCTGGGGTAGGGGCACACGACCAGTGATAAATATCAATTGGAATGATGCTCAAGAATACATTAAGTGGCTTAACAGCGAGACAAGTGAAAGCTATAGATTACCCAGCGAATCAGAATGGGAATATGCAGCTAGAGCAGGCAATAGTTCAAAATATAGTTGGGGTGATAGTATCAGTTGTAGCCAAGCCCAATATAATGGAGGCAGAAAATCTTCTTGTTATTATAAGTCAAATAAAAACTCTAGGGGTACAAGCGTAGTAAAAAGCTATAGTGCTAACAATTATGGCTTATACGATATGCATGGCAATGTATGGGAATGGGTTGAGGATTGTTCGCATGGAAGCTATGCAGGTGCGCCTTCAGATGATAATGCTTGGTCGAGTGATTGTACGGACTCAAGTAAACATGTTTTGCGCAGTGGTTCATGGATGAATGATCCTGATAAACTGCTTTCGGCGAATCGTCTCACTGGGGCTTCTTCTAATTACAGCGCCAACAGTATCGGCTTCCGTTTGGCTCAGAACACCGAATGAGGTGTAGAGTAATGAGGCTCTCTAGTTCCCACGCTACGAGGCAGTGAAATAAGCAAAATTCGTATAATCCAAGTGATTATTTGTAACATGTTTTATCTCGTACCCACGCTCCGCGTGGTAATGCATATATTCATATCAACCATTCCAATCAATATATTTTTCATATTTTATTTTAAAATATAACATTTGTCCGTCATCAACTATTGAAT
>JAESTH010000217.1 GCA_016763695.1 Alcanivoracaceae bacterium | reverse complement strand
TATAATGGTAGCATTAAGCAAATAACTGGCGAACCCACATGACTCAATTTTTCACCAACTCTCTATTAATCATTGTTTATCTCATTCCTATTATTATTGCGATTAAGCTCATATCTTCAGTTTTTAAAATTTCTAAATCATTAGAAGGCATTGATGAAACCCTTTATCAAATCTATAAAAAAATTGATGAAAGTAAGAATAATGAAAATGAGTAAACTATTTGGGTTGATTAATACCTACTAGCACTGCAAACAATATACTCGGCTTCCGCAGAAAGCTCTGTGCAAATCAGTCACAGTGTCTTGTAAATGGTTAGGATAAAGAATAAATCTAAGGCGCTCTTATTTCATAAACTCAAAAAAATCAGCTTCGGTGATCTCGGTTTTATTGATATCTGCCTGAGAGTAAATAAACAGGAAAAAGTTTTTCATCAGGTGCTCTCTTTTTTCATCGTTATTGATGCTGATAATACCTGAGTGTATAAAATCATGGTAGGCAAGTACGCCTTTGCGAAACTGCTCAAAGTTCAGTCTTAATGCCTCTAAATTTGTGCTATCCCTATCGATGTCAAACCAACCCAGTTCCAGATTGATGTGTTTTTCAATATTGCGGACATAGACTTCATTAATATAAGGTTTCTGTGTGATATTTTTCAATTGAGAAAATGTTGAGGTGCTTATACCAACCTGTTGGCAAAATATAATATCTGTAAATCGAGTATTTTTGTTTTTTTCTTCTTTTTCGAATTCAATTTTCGCAGAAGCACACAAACGTAACAGGTTGCTCCTCCTAATTTCAGATATTGTAGCCATATTATTTTCACTAAGTCATCAGAACGACTATTTTCATATAAAAATGAACTTTTATCCATGTTTTATTTCACAAAATAGGTTTATATTTATTGTTTAATAAACACATTGTATTATTAATCTGTCATTTTCGTGGTATCTTTACTATAACGAAAGTCTATCTAATACTGCTAATTTACTAATAATACTTGCGTTTATTTACTTGTTTATTATATAATTTACTTGTGGGTAAATTGTAATGCAGGTTTGGGTTAATCCTCATTGCAATAATTTTAATGGATAGCACAACCCCTCCCCAGTTGTGCACTGACCAGCAGTGTGAACAGATACTGCTGGTTTTTATTTTTTTCATGGTTTTATGACGCAGGTTTCTCTTTTTTTTCTGCGCTTTTTTTCTGATA
Source organism: Alcanivoracaceae bacterium (assembly GCA_016763695.1). Taxonomy (GTDB): domain Bacteria; phylum Pseudomonadota; class Gammaproteobacteria; order Xanthomonadales; family Marinicellaceae; genus NORP309. The sequence continues at coordinate 22,660 of JAESTH010000217.1, read as the reverse complement.
CACATAAGGTACCAATAATGACAAATGATATAGACAAGGCTTTAGCAAGTTCTTTTATAGCCATCTCCAAACTAATCAAGGAATTTAATGTGGATTTAAACAGCTTTTGTCGTGGCTTAAGAAAGTACCACATATTAGAAACAAGCAAATCAAATGAAACGGTGGCATGCATAGCTTTAATAACAGGTGTAGATAGGAGAACAGCTTCAGGTATACTAAATAACAAATCACTAGTCTATAAACCCTCATCATTATCAGTAATATTAAATCGAATAGAAACCGTGGCTAACAGCAATAATAAACTGGTTAATAAAAAGGGCATAAACTCTGTTGAGAGCATTATGCATGAGGTTGCCTCAGGAGCAACAACGCTAAAATCTATTATTGTGATACTATTAAGACTGGGATGTATTGAAGATCAATATACACAAATCAAATTTATATCTAATCAACTCAAAATGACTGCCGATAAACAAAAGGCTTTGGAGGGACTTTCTGCCCAATTAGAAAAATATATTGATAAAATAATACAAGCCTATAAGACCTAGTGATTAGACACTTAACAAAACATGAGCCTGTTAACTCAAACCGTAACCACGCACCCTACTTGTCATTACTGCAAAGGCAGTGCCAAATGCTGATTTTTTGTAGTGAATTTCATTCAAGAGGCCTGTCCCATATAATTCATTAAATCATTTAAAATCTAGCTATTCTTTCAAAAATCATGGCTTTCCTTTATAAAGCCATGATCTTATAAATTCCAAAAAGAAATAATGATAAGGTTCTTTATTGCCTATTTTGATATTCGGCTTATAAAGTTTGCTTATACTCTTCTCTAATTTTATGGAGAACCGAATATAAATCTTTTGTTGACTGATAATTTAAAGGGTAAACACAGTCATGCTGATAAATGGCCTCAATTAGCATTCTGTCTAAGCCTGGGATACTTGATAGAAGCTTTGTTGACGGACATTCCTGCCACTTTGTTTTATAGGCAATCCCAAGAATTATTTCTTCCCTCTGGCTACCTACTCCGACCGGTGTAGCTTTAGGAAAATCGGCTTCTGCACCATACTGAGCTTTAAAAATCTCATTAGATGTAGCTAAACACGGGCAAATCACCTTGCTCGGATCAGAACTAACAGGTTTTGTTTTTGTATAAGGACAATTTGTTTGACTACTTGGTGTATCACAATAATGGCTATTTACAGTATAAATATTTTTAATATTTGCCGATCCTGTACTGACAATACTTCCCAGATCATTCCAGCCATGGGGCACCACATCATATTTATTGTTAATACCCAATATACCACTGATCCCAGTCATTAATGAATTTGCGTAATTCGCAAAATTTTTATCGCCTGGTGTAGCGCCTGCAAAGAATATTGTGGAAACTTTTGCTGTATTGCCTGGATCCCATTCTTTTAGTTGTAAATTGATATCCTGTGAAGTTTGACTAATACTCCATTTTAAATCCAAATTTTCATTTTTGGTATCAATTAGTGTGGTTGCAATAACAGGAGACAGCGTACCTCCTAAGGAGTGTCCTACGACCACAACCTCTATTTTCTCATTGCGATAGTGAGCTGCTTTGGCCTCTTCCCGCAGATAATCAATCAGCGTGGTGTTGGTTCCTGCCGATTGACCGCCACCCATTGTAAGCAATAAATTTAGACCCTCGGCTGTTCCCGCACTGATTTTTCCAGCAGGAGAGCCATTTGGCCAATTTACCAGTTGAGTTATATCAAAATCCTCAACATTCCAGCCATAAGTAGATATCGGATTGGTGCCCGCAATAGCAACCACATATGTATTATTATTCTTAAATACAACCATGGTACTCGCAGTTGAATAATATTTAATACCAGATTTTGCCCCTGGCTTAAAGCCCTTCTCCCACTGCATGGTTGGCCCCCAACCTGTAGTCCAGTCATTTAACGAGCGCTCATCTAAGGCGGCATCAATACGCATGATAAGCAAAGTTGTTGCTTGCATTGCCATTGATGATCCTTTGTCTATAGAAACATTGATCCTGCAATCATGGTGGGTAAGCTCATAACATTTTATTCCTGAACTAAAATCAGCGATAAAAGCAAAAGTAAGCGCATCCGCTCGCGAAATTACAGGATTGTTATTTGCCATACTCGACGAGGAAAAGACCAATAATATTAATATAATAGCAGAAAAAACTGCCCCCCTTTTATTTAATCTGTTGTTAAACATAATTTTCATTCTCCAATTTTTTGTAACTATTCAGCGGGTTTTTCATATATATCCTTATAAATAACTTACAACAGTTTTCAAAATACGCTGAATGATTACCATTTTTAATAATTATATGAGTCTTTGAAAACTGCTGTCTTTATATGCTAACAAATAAAATTTAATTAGTCAATAAGGTCACTTTCTTGTAATAACAGGCTAATAACATTCACTTTTACGCTATTGTTTGAAAAGCATTAAGGCACTGTATATGACTCGCCGTCTATAAATGCCTCCATATTTGAAAGGAAATCAATCAATTAAAAATAATTGTTTTTTCCAATTTCACTCGACTCTAGTTGATCTTTACCTAATTGCTGCTTTTAATTTTTTTCGAAAATCTGGATCTGAGCGACCTAGGTCTGTTAGTTTAGTGATTTCATTGTCTGTTTTTGTCAAGGTTTACTCCAGCGGGTTAATTGTTGTGTCTTTAGTTTTGTGATGGGCGCGGCCCATCTTACGGCTTTGATCTCCAGAGTTTCTTGAAGACACCACTTACTCCAGTCAATATAGTGACCGTATGAGTACTGGATCAGTACCGTGCCCATACAACAGTTTTTCTGCGCTACAATCGCTATTCTCGGACAGACTTCTAGTTAATCGGTAATCATTTTTTCTGCCTCAGCCAAATCAACACTAACAATTCTGGAAACACCTGGTTCTCGCATGGTGACACCATTAAGCTGGTTGGCAATTTCCATGGTGACTTTGTTGTGTGAGACAAACAGAAATTGCACTTTTTCTGACATTTCTTTGACCATTTGTGTAAATCTGCCAACATTGGCATCATCCAGAGGTGCGTCTACTTCGTCCAACATACAAAATGGTGCGGGATTAAGGTTAAAGATGGAAAACACCATTGACACCGCGGTCAGGGCTTTTTCTCCACCCGATAATAATTGGATATTGGAGATCCTTTTGCCTGGGGGCCTAGCCATGATTGAAACACCGGTGGTTAATAAATCATCACTGGTGAGCTCCAGATAACAGTGCCCGCCACCAAATAGTTTGGGGAATAGCACCTTGATATTGGTGTTAATGGCCTCAAAGGTATCTCTAAATAGGGTGCGAGTTTCTTTATCTATTTTTCGGATGGCTTGCTCTAGCGTATCTAAGGCTTCCACCAAGTCATCATTTTGCCGATCAAGGTAGTTTTTGCGTTCGCTTTCTTCTTCATATTCTGAAATAGCTGCTAGATTGACTGGTTCTAGACGGACAATACTCCGCTCTAATCGCTGTAATTCATTTTGTTTAAACTCGGCATTGTGTCCTGCCTGTACTTCGGCCAGGACATCGGCTACCACGAAACCTTTATCGCTTATTTGCTCTTCATAAGCGGACTGTCTTAGTTTGTTACTTTGTTGTTCTAACCTGGCATTTTCTAGTTTTACCCGAGCATGTTCTATACTAGCATTATGGTCACTGCGCTGTCGCTCTAGCAGCTCTAGCTCTGCCTGACATGATTGTGTTTTTGCACGTATCTCATCACGCTGTTTTTCTGTTTCGATGCGCTTGTTCAGTAAATTTTCCAACTCTGACTGTTGGTTTTCAAGCGGACTGGCATCTTGTGACATCTGCTCTAACAAATCTGCTTTACGCTGTTGTAAGCGATCACAATGTTGTTGTAAGCGCTCAATACCGCGTTGGGATGAATTGACTTTGCTTTCCAGACTTTGTAGTAATAGTTTTTGCTGGTAATAAAAACTGGAGGTCTCTGCCAATGATTGTTTGGCCTGTTCCTTACCTGCTACCAGATCATGCTGACTGCGTTCTTGATCCTGCTTTTGCTCTTGTAGCTCACAGGCAATTTCTATGGCCTCCTCCAGTTGTGCACGGGCTTTTTTGACGCTAGACTCATCAATCTCTATCTGTAACTGTAGTTGTTCGGACTCGGTGTTGATTTGCACATTACGTTGTTGGATTTGTTCGATTTTATGCCTCTTTGCAGAGATATTGGCACTGAGTTCGGATACTCTTCTATGACCCATATTAACGTCCATCTGCAATTGTTCTTTTTGCCCTTCTAGTTGGCTGATATCAGATCTGGACTGTTCTATGGTGGTAACTATTTCATCTATGCTTATTTCTAGCTGTTCAATTGATTCCTCTAAGTCTTTTAGCTCTTTTTGACGTAGTAAAAATCCGCCCTCGTGCTCACCAGCTATGGTTTTTAACCAGTTTTTACCGATCAATATACCATCTGAAGTAATGTAACTGTGTCCATCTGTTAGTTTCTGGCGGTCTTTGAGTGCACGCGCAAGATCATTGGCAACATATATTGAATTAAACCATTCATTGATGACATCAGGGCCTTTGACCATTTCTGCCAATGTGCCTTTATTGGCGGTTATATTGCCATGGGAATTTTCAACGATGATGAGGTTGCCATATTTCCAATCTAACAACATCTGCTCTAGTGATGCTTTAGCCTGTGGAACCAATGCTTGTAATTGGTCGCCAAGAGCTGTTTCTACCGCCTTTTCCCAACCTGCTTCGACTGTTAAGAGTTGTGATAATTTATGCGCATCATCCAGTTGATTGGCTTTAAACCATGATTTTACTTCTTCATTACCATCTGCCATGGCGGCCTGTTGTAGTGCCAACAATGAACCTCTGCGACCTTTGGACTGATGAAGTTGCATTTGTAGCTGGTTTAATTTTTCCTGTTGTAAACGTGATTGTTGTTTTTTGCTTTCCTGTTGTTCTTTTGTTTCCTGTAGTTTTTCTACTATTTCTTCTTGCGCGAAGTTTTGCTCTTCCTGTTTTAGTTGCAATTCTTCCAGCTCTATTTCTAAGGGTAATGCTGTTGCACTAGAGCTTTCTTTTTTCAAAATTTGCAATCTATCCATTTGTCTGATTAGTTGTTGATCCAAGCTATTGATTTTGGTTTTTTCTACTTCAACGACACGGTTTTTCTCCGAAATTTGTGATACCAGATCATTCCAACCAGATTGCCACTCAAGCATATCATCTTCTAATGTAGAGAATGACTCCTGCTTTTCTTTTAAGCGCAGTTCTGTTTTTTCTAACTCTGGCTCGACTTTTTTTAGGTCTAGCTGGGCTTTATCCAGATCCTGCTGATCTTTTCGTAATTGATCCTGGTTAATACTGTAAGCGCTTTCTGCCTCCTGTAATTCTTTTTGCAAGCGCTTGGACAATGATTTGCTATGGCTGATAAATTGTTCAATTTTACCAATTTCGGAATTAACCAAATACAACTGTTCCTGTACTTTACTGCTCTTGTCCTGTAATAAGTGATAGGCGATGCGGTGTTTGTCAATATGGGTTTCACTGCCGGTTAAACTGGTTTTGATTTCCTCAAGTGCCAGATCAAGCTCTGTCACTATACTGGAACTTTTTTCAGTTTTGAGGCGCCACTGTTGCCATTGCAGGCTTAATAGTTCTACTTCGATTATGCGAAATTTTTCTTTTAGATCCTTATATTTCTCAGCATTTTTTGCCTGACGTTGCAGGTGATTAATGTGTTTGCCGACTTCAGCTCGCAAATCATCCAGCCTCTCCAGATTTTCGCGTGTGTGTTTTATTCTGCGTTCTGTTTCTCTGCGCCTTTCTCTGTATTTTGAGATACCTGCGGCCTCTTCAATATATGAGCGTAACTCTTCAGGTTTAGATTCAACAATACGTGAAATCATGCCCTGCTCAATGATTGCATAGCTGCGCGGACCCAGCCCCGTACCTAAAAACAAATCAGTGATGTCTTTTTTCCTGCATTTGGTTTTGTTTAGATAATAGGCTGATTGTCCATCACGTGATACTCGACGCTTGACCGATATTTCATTGTATTGGGCAAATTCACCTTTAACTCTACCATCGGTATTATCAAATACCAGTTCAACTATTGCTGTACCCACTGGTTTTCTTGTGCTGGAACCACTGAATATAACATCCGTCATTGATGCGCCTCGTAACATTTTGGCTGACGTCTCACCCATTACCCAGCGTACTGCATCAATAATATTGGACTTACCACAACCATTGGGACCCACCACTCCAATAAGGTTAGAGGGCATTAAAAATTCGGTTGAGTCCACAAATGACTTAAATCCAGCTAATTTTATCTTTGATAATCGCATACAGGCTTGATATTCCTTAGGTTATTCGTTAAGGTTCAGGTTTTTAAAACCGTATATTATGCCATGACTACAACGCCAAGCAAAGAACTAGAAACATTTGTTAACCCACAAAAAGACCGGGACTATAAAATATCCATCAAAATCCCTGAATTTACTTGCTTGTGTCCAAAAACCGGACAACCTGATTTCGCCACTATTTATCTGGATTATACGCCTGATGAACTGTGTGTAGAACTTAAATCTCTGAAACTTTATGTCTGGTCATTTCGTGACACAGGTGCTTTTCATGAAGCCGTAACCAATGAAATTTTGGATGATTTAGTTAAGGCAACTGATCCACGCTGGATGAAGGTTCGTGTTGAATTTATGGTTCGTGGTGGCATTTACACCGATGTGACTGTTGAACACAGGAAGGACTGACAATAATTATAACTATCCAGAACTTAAAAAAACCCGCTAGTCGGGTTTTTACTTTTTATTTCATGCTATTAATACCTAGATTTGTACTGAATTTGATTCGTTATGGTGTTGGTGTTATTATCTCGTAGATATGGATGCTAATAATTACTTAAACAGGGCTAATGGTTTTGTAAGTCAAATTTTAGCCTATTTAGCTTTTACTTTTCGGTTGATGCTTGCCCATTCAAGAGGGGTACCATTCTCCTTGGGTCTACTATTTTTTAACTTTCAAATTTCTGCTCAACAGCTTCCATTTGCTCACCTGAGTATTTCTGACGGGCTTGAGGATACCGTGGTGTTTTCTATCGAACAGGATGATCTTGGGTTTTTGTGGATTTCAACACGAACAGGAATTAATCGTTTTGATGGAGAACGTTTTTGGACCTATGGTCAAAATGATGGACTACCACATAATTTAGCCAGAGATTTGCATAAAAGCAAAGATGGAACCCTTTGGGTCGCAAGCGAACGTGGTGTTGCCTGGTTTGATGGCTCAAGCTTTCACGCACTGCAAGAAAAAGATGGTTGGCCAGCAAAAACATCTGCTAGAGCACTGGCAGAAGCAGCCGATGGCTCGCTTTGGGTCGCCACTTATGGTGCAGGATTACTACATATTAAAACAGATGGCGAACCCAAAATAATAGAACAGTTCAATACTGATTCAGGTTTGCCATCAGATCGTATTCGTAGCTTATTAATTGATAACCAGGATAATATCTGGTTAGGTATGTCCGATCGGGTTGTACGCCTTACTGATGGCAAACTTGAAACCATCGCATGGCAGGCAAAGAGCACCGAAATCAGAGCACTCTACCAACACACTGATGGTACCATTTGGGCTGGCACCAGACACGGTATCGTACATTTTGTTGACAATGCATTCATCCCCATGGATTTAGGCACTGATTTAAGCAAACAAACCATTAATACCATTACTCACGACAAAAAAGGCAATATATGGCTAGGTACGCGTGACTTTGGTATTTATCAATTTGGCCCCGACTTACAGGTCAAACACATGGATATGCTTGATGGCTTGCCAGATAATAGTGTTAACAGCATATTTCAGGACAGTGAAGATAATATGTGGTTTGGCACCTATGGAGGAGGCATTGCCAGGCTAAGCACCTCAAAAGTAATTAACTGGAAAGCACAACCAGGACTGCCCAATCCCAATGTTTATGCTATTGCGGATGACCACAATGGTTGTATCTGGTTTGGCACCAATGGTAACGGGGTGAGCAGTTTATGTCAGGGTAAAATGACTCACATGACACGTACCGACGGACTGCCTCATAACAAAATTTTGTCAACCATGATTGATAATCAGGGCAATCCATGGTTTGGAACCCTACAGGGCATAAGCCAGCTGAATAACGGTCTATTTATTAACTATGACCAGAAAGATGGTTTAAGTGGTTCTGTTAGCTACCATATGATGCAAGCCTCCGATGGCTCTTTCTGGATCGGTACTAATAATGGTCTGGATCACTTTGATGGACAGAAATTTACCCAATACAGAAGAAGCCACGGTTTACCTGATAATCGTATTAATCGTATTCTGGAAAGTAATGATGGTGATTTGTGGCTGGCATCAGCCAACGGCTTAACCCATTATCACGAGGGCCAGTTTTCCAGTTGGTCAACTGCTGATGGCTTACCAGCAAATTTCATCAATGATTTTTATGAAGATCAACAGGGAGGTCTCTGGGTAGCAACCAATAATGGGCTCAGTTATTTTATTAATGGTCAATTTAAAAACTGGGACACTACTGATGGCCTACCACATAACAACTGTACAGTCATATTGCCAGGTAAAGATAATGAAATATGGATTGGCACCAGTAGAGGTGTTGCTATTTTTGATGGTGAAGACTTTACTGTTATTACATCAAGAGAGGGTCTGGTATTCGACTTAGTCAACCGTGGCGCAGGTTATCGTGACCCTCAAGGTAACTTATGGTTTGGCACAGGTGATGGCATCAGTCGATTTGCTGCTGATTACAAGCTTGGTGCCAGCAATCAACCGCCTATACATTTACTCTCCATTAGTAATAATCAGCAGCAATTGCCAATCAAAGACATTGCCCAAATTCAGCAACAGGACAGTAGTTTACACTTTAATTATTCTGCTATTAGTTTTCAACGCGCACCTGATGTGAATTATCGTTACCGTCTGAACAATGGCAATACACCCTGGCGAGAAACACGATTGAGGGAATTACAAATTAATTCATTGGCAGCAGGAAGCTATACTTTTGAAGTCACCGCCAGAATTGGTAAAGGCGAATGGAATCAACACCCTGCTACATTTAATTTTATCGTCACCCCACCCTTTTGGCGCACCACCTGGTTTGTGGCGTTGTTGATAACCAGTCTTTTATTTGCGCTACTGCTCCGCAGTTATCGCAGTCGCCAACATGCCATACAACTGGAAAATTTGGTACAGGAAAGAACCAAACAGCTAGAGGAGGTCAATCAGGGGCTTGAGTGGCTTGCTAATCACGATAACCTGACACATCTGGCTAATCGTAATCAAATACAACAGACTCTCTCACAATTAGATAGCAATTTGAAATTAGGCGTTATTGTCATTGATCTGGACTATTTCAAATCTATCAATGATCAATATGGTCACGTGGCGGGAGATAAGGCCTTACAAGCATTTGCCAACATGTTACGAGGACTCACCCAAGAAGATCAATCAGCCTCACGCTGGGGTGGTGAAAAGTTTTTAATTATTTGCCCCCATATCAACTCCCATCAACTCTCTACTCTGGCAGGACAAATATTACAGCATTGTCGCCAGTTGAATATCGTTCTTTCTGACAGCTTGTCTTTCGAGCTTAATTGTTCAATAGGTTTTGCCATGACACCACCGCAACAGCAGAACAAATTACTATGGGAAAAAACCATACAGCTAGCGGATATGGCTCTCTATGATGCCAAACATGATGGACGTAACTGTGCCATTGGCTATCTCTGGCAAAAAGAGCTACCAGATGACTGGAGTTTTAGTCGAATTATTGCCGAGAAACAACAGGCTCTAAAGCAGAATATCTTAGCCAGAACCAAAGTTTAGAGCCTGAATAAAATAACACTTAACTTAAAACTTTTCAACGAACCCTAATACCTGTAAATTTCTCAAAGGCCTTAACCATGGTTTATCAATATTTGCTGGCAAGTTTATTTCATTCTCCAACCCCGTTTTTTTGTCTTTGTAAAGACCATACAAAACTATCCACCAATCCATATTGGCTCTGACTGATTTAACTATCAACACCTCATCTTTGATTAAATCATTCTGTTTAACAAAATTAATTGCACTTTGAGGTGTACTTAAACCAATTAACTGATGTGACCACAATTTTGCATACGGGTTGTCATTAACAGCTACTTCTTTCAGTTCTACTGTTGAATTTTGCACTGTATCAGGCTTGGTCGGTGCAACAGACAACCCTGACTTAGTTTGGCCAAGAGGTTTATCATTATTAATAGTGGCGGTATTAAAAGTTGGCATACTGATTGTTTTGATCACCACCTCAGAGGTTTTGAGCTCAGAACTATTTTCTTTGATGAATTTTATGGCTTGTTTATTGGCGATTTCCTGTTGATCCTCTGGTGCACAAATCCATTTGTTTTTAGCTGCATAACAAATGATATTAGTATCTTTATCTGGCTCTTTTGCCATAACAGCAAAGACCACAATAAAAAGCAGACTTATTGTTGACAATTTTTTATGGACTGTAATATGTCTTTTTCGCATACATCTTTTTGTATAAAAGCATTACCTATAGATTTCATCAAAATGAGTCTGTGCCTGTTATTAATCACCTTTTTATCTAACCGCATCAACTCAACAAGTTTATTTGCATCAATTGCTTTGGGTAGCATAATCTTCAAATGAAAATCTTGCAAGTGCTTTTCAAGTTCTTTTCGTAGATTATGACTATCAGAGATATTTATTAAATCGGATAACTCTGCGGCCATCACCATACCAATGGCAACTGCTTCACCATGAGTGTATGTGGTATATTGAGTATAAGTCTCAATCGCATGGGCAAAGGTATGACCAAGGTTCAATAAGGCACGTATTCCTGACTCTTTTTCATCTTGCTGAACGATCTCTGCCTTGTATTGACAACACTTTGCAATTAGTTGGGTTAAAACAGAAGTTTCTTGATTGTTGATGACTGTTGCGTTGTTAGTTAACCAAGTTGTGAATTGTGGTTTGTTAATAAGCCCATATTTGACGGTTTCCCCTAATCCTGATTTATACTCTCGCAACGGCAGTGTTTTTAAAGTTGAGGTATTAATGATGACAGCCTGAGGCTGATGAAAGGCACCAATTAAATTTTTACCCATTTTGTGATTAATACCTGTTTTGCCGCCAACTGACGCATCAACTTGTGCCAATAAACTGGTGGGAACCTGCATAAAATCAATGCCTCGCATCCAACTGGCAGCTGCAAAACCCGTCATGTCACAAATAACACCTCCACCAAGGCTGATAAGCAAGTCTGATCGATTGAAGTTATTTTCTGCTAAAAAATCCAGTATTGAGTTCCAGCCCTGTAAATTTTTATTGTGCTCTCCATCTGCTAATATATGCGAAAAAATGGAATCCTTATAGTCAGATAAAGTCGACTTTAAATCATCAAGATATAAAGGAGCAACAATATCATTGCTGATAATTGCAATCTTTCTGTTGCACAACAAGTCTTGTAATGCGGAAAAATCGAAATAACTGTCATTTATGAAGATGTCATAACTACAGCTACTCAGGTTTATATTTACTATTTTTGATGTCATCAAAACATTATGAAATAAAATAGATAAGAAGACAATTAATATAAAAAAAAAGCATCATGTTCGCTATTTCACGGCTTTATAACCTTTTAACCTAAGAGGTAACTCAGAATTTCTTGGGTACAAAGTTTTAACCCCGCCTTACTCTCGGTTATTTAGAAGGTGAATATTTAGAACTGCAAGACTAAATTTCGCATCCGTGAGTTATTTCACAATCTTAGAGCAGCCTCTTCAAACACGCTGAATTATTATAAGTAGTGTTTAATTATAATGGTTGCCATCTTATAAGCTGACTGATGACCTGTTTTTACAATCTTGGTCGCCAGTGACTGATAAACAGGATTTCTGATGCTGGCCATTTCTGTCAGTTTTTGTTTGCGATTCTCTCCTTGTAATAGCGGCCTTTTCTTATCCTTTCGTAAACGATACAGCTGTTGCTTAACTTCGGTTTTTAAGTAAATAATCATTGCTTGAGTATTTTTCAGCAACTCTCTGTTCAGCTCTGTAACAATTATTCCTCCTCCTGTGGCAATTATTGAGGGTGGTTTTTGCAACAACTCCTCAAACATATGTGTTTCCCTTTCCCTAAAACCTTTTTCCTTTTCAATTTCAAAAATTAGATTGACACTGACCCCACACTTTTTTTCTAGCTCATTATCAACATCATAAAAGGACATGCCCAATTTATGGGCCAATATTGAACCTACTGTGGTCTTTCCTGCACCCATTGGCCCGATCAAAATGATATGATTTGATGTACTTTTACTCACAGAATTTGCTAAAGTTTGAATGTTTGCAAGTCTAACATGAATTTAAAAGTAAACAATGCATAGTAAGATTTAGTCATTATTAATTGTAAATTATTGATTCTGACACCTACTCAATAAGTCCCTGATTAAAGTATTTGAAATTGATCACCGATTTTATCGACACCCAAATAAAACGAGCAAACTACTCATGGATTTTTAACAAAAACAAGCCAGAGATAGTTAAATTGACAATAATTGTCAAAATTTTGTAACGAAATATTACAAACAGTATTTTTTTAAAAGAATTGCACAATAAATTGATATCAACGCCAGAAGTAGATAGTTTGATTTGAAATCCAATGCCAATATCACTATTATCAAATTAAAGGACAATCAAGAAGGTTTCGAAGAGGTCTCCTCCAACCACCTTCTTACTATATATAACTATTTAATGAGGTAAATAAAATGAAAAATCAAAAAAGGCAAGCGGGTTTCACACTAATTGAATTAATGATCGTAATCGCGATTATTGGTATTTTAATGGCTTATGCAATTCCTGCATATCAAGATTACACTAAGCGTACACTAGCTAATGAAGGAAATGCAATGGCAGCAGGCTATAAGCTTGCAGTAAGTACTGCTTATGCAGAAATTGATGATCTGGCTAACTTGGCTAATGATACAAATGGTATCGGTGGAGTAGCTGCTATAGGTCTATGTGTTAATACAATAACTGTAACAGCTGGTGTTATTGTGGTTACATATGATTGTGCCGCAGGCTCAAAAGGCGTACAGAATACAGATGTAGATGCTGGCATTCTTACTTGGACACCAAATGTTGGTGCAGGTGGATCTTCTTTACAATGGACTTGTGATTATAATCCATCAACTGCTGCATATAATCCATGTCCTAAATAAATTGTAAAATTAACGACTTACTAGTCATTAGAGACCCGTTAAGAAACTATTTTTAACGGGTTTTTTAACTCTTACTTATACGTTAATATATTGTTCCCAAATAAGTTTTTAATTATAACAATGCATAAGGGTTAATAACAAAAGTTGTTAGAAACAGACATTCAGACTAGATTTATTTATAAAATGAGATAAATGAGATGAAAAATAAAAAACAACAAATGGGGTTTACCCTAATCGAATTAATGATCGTCATTGCAATCATTGGAATTTTAATGGCTTATGCTATTCCTGCCTACCAAAATTATACTAAACGTACTCTTGCCAATGAAGGTAATGCAATGGCCGCAAGTTATAAAATAGCTGTAAGCCTCGCTTATGCAGAAAGCGATAGTCTAACAGGGGTGGCTAATAACACCAACCATATAGGCCCAGTTGCAGCAGTAGGCTTATGTGTAAATACTGTGACTGTAACAGATGGTGAGATTGTGGTTACATATGATTGTGCTACAGGCACAAAAGGCGTACAAGTTGCAGATGTAGATAATGGCACACTTACCTGGACGCCAACTATTGGTACAGGTGCAACTTCTTTACGATGGGCTTGTACTTATAATCCAACGGCAGCTGCATATAACCCATGCCCTAAATGATGCCAAATGTTATTTGATTACTAGTTAAGTTATCCCAGTAAAAAATTAGAGTTCAAGGTTTATTTTTTATAGCAATTTGTAAATTTCTCTGCCACGACTCGAATCCAATTCTTCTAATTGGCGAGCCTTCAGTGTTTTTGAGGAATTTTTCTTTATCCCATGACATTAATTCTTCTAAGTCTGGTTCATCAAATTGGTTTCTGGGTAAAAAGTCGCTGACTTTTGCGTCTTGTGTAAATTTATTCCATGGACAGACCATTTGGCAGTCATCACAGCCGTATATTCTATTGCCCATTGCTTGATGAAATTCTTGGGGAATGGCGCCCTTGTGTTCTATGGTTAGATAAGATATACATTTTCTTGCATCCACCTGAAAAGGAGCAACAATAGCCTTTGTGGGACAGACATCTATACATTTAGTACAGGAACCACAATGGAAACTGGCCTTGTTACTGATTGGCAAGGGTATATTGGTATATATTTCACCGAGAAAAAAATAACTACCCGCTTTTGAGTTGAGTAGGTTGCTGTGTTTGCCTATCCAGCCCAGACCTGCTTTTTCCGCAATGGCTTTTTCCATAACAGGTGCAGAATCGGTAAAGACTCTATAATTGAAACCTTTGACTTCCAGTTTAATTTTTTCTGCTAGTACCTTGAGCTTTTTACGAATCAATTTGTGATAATCCCTGCCCATTGCATATCTTGATATGGCGCCTTTGTCAGGTTGAGTTAATACATCCTCATATGGGATGATGGTTTTATTAGAGTAATCAAATCGCAAAGAAATAATTCGTATGGTGTTTTCATGTAACTCTGCTGGGTGTGTGCGCATGCTACCATGTTTGTGCATAAAATCCATATCCGCATGAAAGCCTTTAGCCAACCAGTTTTGCAGATGTGACTCTGCTTCGGATAAGTCTATATCTGAGATTCCTACTTGGGAAAATCCTATTTCTTGAGCCCATAAGTTAATTTTATCTAATAATTTATCATAATCCACTGATGAATCAGACATTTAAATAATCCCGAAGGCTATCATTCTGAATAGCATCAATTTGATTTTTCAGGTCTCCTATATGTTGCAACCAGTAACTGTTTTCATCAAACCACGGGAAAGCAACAGCGAAGGCTGGGTCATCCCATCGTCGAGCCAGCCACGCACAATGATGCAGCATTCTTAATGCTCGTAAAGATTCAATCATGGCAATTTCGTTAAAAGGAAAATCCCTAAACTCCTGATAGGCTTTTATTACTTTTTGTAATTGTATCTTTTGTTCATTTTCTTCGCCAGATAACAACATCCAAATGTCCTGTATGGCTGGTGCCAGTCTAGAATCATCAAAATCCACCAGAAAAGGGATCTCATCACGCATCAAAATATTGCCAATATGTAAGTCACCATGAACACGGATGTTTTTACAATTTTCTAAACATGGTTGCATAAGAGCCATCAACTCTTTGCAGGTGGCATCATAGTTTGATTTATGCTCAAAAGGAATAAAATCATGGCTCACAAAGTTTATCGACTCCAGTCCAAACGAGTTGATATCCAATTTGGGACGGTGTTTAAACAACTTCTTTTCACCAATTAAATGTAATCTTGCTAACATTCTTCCCATGATTTCCAGGTTTTCTTTATAATCCAGTTCTGGCGCATGCCCGCCCACTTGAGGAAACAGTACAAAACTGAAACCCTGATAGTTAAACAGGCTTTCAGCCCGTGCATTTTTAATGGCGGTTATCACGGGTATATCGTGCTCAGCAAGTTCGAAGGAGAAGTCATGCTCTTCCTGAATTTGTTTAACATTCCATCTGTTGGGCCGATAAAATTTAGCTATAAGAGATTTCTTTTCTCCTTCTATACCAATTTGATAAACACGATTTTCATAACTATTTAAAGCAAAAACACTGCCATTGCACTCAAAGCCCTGATCTTCTATGGCATCCATAATAAGTTCAGGGGTCAGTTTTTCAAAAGGGTGTAAATCTGAATTTGTCATGTTTGTATTATAACCAAGTATTCAAGCTAAGCTACTTTGATTGCTTATAAACACGAACTATATATTTGGTCATTTGATCCTTTGGGAAAAAATCTATCATGTACTGAACATATTGGGTAGACTTCTGTTTTTGACCATTATCAACATAATAATTAACTAAGGAAACAATAGCATCTATAAGTCCTTCTCGTTTCGTAGTCTTCCTTATGATGCGGTTAATAATATAAACGGCATCATTTTCAAAAGCATAACCCGCAAATATGGCTGCTAATTCCAGTAGCAAATCATCACTTATGCCGATTCTACCCTGTGTTGTACTCAGATATACAGAATAATGGTCGTGAATAACATTGCCAGACACACTTCTGTCCAGCATTATTCGAAAAAACTCCTCCGCTGCTTCGTGGTAAAGTTTATCAAAAGGGATAAACTGCGCATATTCAAACCTTAATCGATAAAGGTGTTGATTCTCAGGATCAGCCTTTATTGATTTTGTAACTAGTTTAACGGCTCTTTTATATTTACCTTTTTCAACTAATATCGCAGCTTTAACTTGATAAGTCATTTATTATGATTCTGGTTTCTATTTGTTAAATTTCTTATTCTAGGAATAAAATCCATCGGGATACTATGGAGTTCATTTAAAATTTTTATGGTAATGTTCGAAAAACAAACAATGCTTCTATTCTCTCTATTCATCTCATTGTTTTTTATCCTGTTTTTCTCAAGCATCTACCATTAAACAGTGTAATATACTCAAGGGTTAAAATACAGAATATAAATAAAATTATCATGAAAATAACAATATCTCAAATAAAGAACTAATAATACATCCTTAGCTGCTGACCTATATCTTATAATTCTAAGAGTTACGTTTAGGCATTAAACCATTTTGAGCCATAGAAAAAACTTTATTTTTACCCACTATAAAATGATCTAAAACCCTGACGTCTATTAGTTCTAATGTATTTATCAGCTGCTCGGTGATTTCTTTATCTGATTCACTGGGTTTTATACAGCCTGATGGGTGATTGTGTGCCAAAATTATTGCCGCAGCATTGTGCTTAAGACAGGCTTGTGCCACAACTCTTGGGTATATTTGTGCATGATTAATTGTCCCGGTGAATAAAGTTTTAAACTTCAACAACTTATGCTTATTATCCAACAATAAACAAGCAAAAGTTTCATGCTTAAGATTGGGAAAGTTGCCCAATAAATACTTTCTTGCCAAATCCTGATTGGTAAAGTTCTCTGAGTCTTCAACCTTACATTCATAATGCCTGCGAACCAGTTCCAGTGTGGCCTGCAACTGACAAAACTTAGCTAAACCCAGACCTTTAATTTGAGTGAAAGATTCAAAATCACACTCCAACACCTTATCCAACCCACCAAAACTGGTCAGTAAATCCCGCGCCAGATCAAGTGCTGTTTTGCCTGGAGTCCCTGTACGTAAAAATATTGCCAATAATTCTGCATTGCTCAATGTTGCCGCCCCATGAACCAATAAGCGCTCTCTTGGACGCTCCGTTGCTGGCCAATTATTAATTCTCATATCATTCCTCAAATAGCCCATTATAATCAATACTGTTATTGATAGTAATGGCAAAATTCCTAAACTCTTGTAAGAAATTTGCCATTAGAGGTGGTTTATCTAGTTGTGATAAGATAAAATTATTCATTTTAAATAATCACAAATCAAGTGGAAGAAATAGAATTAAAAATTATTGATACAAAATTCATCAAAAAATATGGTCTTCCTCATTACGCTACTGATGGCTCAGCGGGAATGGATCTTCGCGCATGTATCAGCGCACCCCTTACTGTGAAAGCCAAACAAACCCAGCTTATTCCAACAGGTATTGCCATTCACATTAAAGACTGCAAGCATGCAGCAGTTATATTACCAAGATCAGGACTAGGTCATAAGCATGGTCTGGTATTGGGTAATTTGGTCGGTTTAATTGATTCTGATTATCAAGGTCAATTGTATGTGTCATGCTGGAATCGCTCAGATACCGATTACACGATAGCTATTGGTGACAGAATTGCTCAATTAGTTATCGTTCCTGTAATTCAGGCAAAACTAACTGTAGTTGATGATTTTAATCTATCTAAGAGAGGGGATGGTGGTTTTGGTCATTCTGGTACTAACTAGACTAAATATAAGGTAACTTAAATATGACTCACAGCAATTCTTTTAAACAACAAGGTTTTTTTACCAGTGACCTTTCAGCAACGGTTATCTGGACAGTGTTACTAATCATCTCATTGACATTAGCAGGGCTATTTACCATTACTCTGGTCAATAATTTTAAAGAACTTCGTGTAAAATCAGTTCTTAATGACCACACCAGCCTCATTACCCAACAGGTTAGCAAAAATTTCGATGCCATAAATGAATTGGTTAATGACACAATAGTTGAAAGTATCTCAACAACGAGTAACAACAAAGATGATTTGCTTAAGGTTATTAAACAGAAAATACCTCAATCATTGAGAGTCATGATATCTAGCCAGCCGCTAGTGGAAATTGAACCTCAGAGCTTTCCTGGTATCAATTACGCAACTCTGGACATGCTGAAGAACACCAAAACAAGCAACCAGAACCCTATTGCCGAAATTCATTTATTCGGCCAGCAAGATCAGTATTTAAATTATATTCACATATTAGACAATGAGAAGGAATCTTATTTGATCATTAGTTTACCAGCAAGTGAAATTATAAAAGGCTTAATTAATCCCGGCTTGAGTGAAGGCAATATTGTGTTAACACAAAGCGCAGGTGAATTCAGCTTGGTTAAATTGAAATCCTGGGGAAAAACCATCAAAGATACTGATTTAGTAACACTGTTTAAAAACATTCCCAATAGTTATTTTAAGGTAAAATATTCCTACAAACCACCCTTTTATCTGTTAAGAGGGATGACAACACTATCAGCATTAGTTGGTATGCTTTCTTCATTTTTATTATTTGCTGCGGTCGTTTTAAATATTGTGAAAAAAATAAAAACCATGAAAATGCTGAGTCAGGGAAAATCAAATTATGTACATATTGGCAGATCTGAAACGCCAAAAACAATTGAAGATACAATTAAAAAACAACCAAGTGAACAAATAGAAGAAATGAAATTAGATAAAACCATTTTTAGAGCCTATGATATCAGAGGTATTGTGGATGAATCCCTGACTGTTAATACCGTCAGATTAATTGGCCAAGCCATCGGTACAGAAAATATAAAACGAGGTAAAACAGATATTGTGGTAGCCAGAGATGGACGATTATCTGGCAAATCTCTTCTCAAAGCATTGATAGAGGGTTTAAATAAGAGTGGCTGTGATGTCATAAATATTGGCGCTGTACCTACTGGTGTCCTGTATTTTGCAACGCATCATCTGGGAACAGGATCTGGCGTCATGTTAACAGGTAGTCATAACCCTCCAAACTATAATGGACTAAAAATTATGCTTAATGGAGAAACCCTGGCAGGCAAATTAATAATGGATTTATACAAATCCATTATTAATGAAGAGCTTAATGAAGGTGAAGGCAGTACCCAAGAAATGGATATTGTTGATGATTATGTTGATCATATTTCTTCAGATATTCAGCTGGAAAATGAACTAAAAGTAGTAGTTGATTGTGGCAATGGCATTGGCGGAGATGTTGGCCCTCAAGTACTTGAAGAGATAGGTTGTAAAGTGATCCCGCTACATTGTGAAATTGACGGCAGTTTCCCTAATCATCACCCTGATCCAAGCGTTCCTGAAAATCTGGTTGACCTTATTGAATCAGTAAAAGCTACTGATGCCGATATTGGTATTGCTTTTGATGGCGATGCTGATAGATTGGGCGTGGTTACCAGAGAAGGTGAAATCATTTATCCAGATAGGGTATTGATGTTGTTTGCCAAGGATGTATTAACCAGACAACCAGGAGCCAGTATAATATTTGATGTAAAATGTACGGGTCATTTACCAAAAGAAATTGTTAAAAATGGTGGTCTGCCCATTATTTGGAAAACAGGGCATTCATTTATGAAAGCCAAACTCAAAGAGACCAATGCTGCGTTAGCTGGTGAAATGAGTGGCCATTTCTTTTTCAATGAAAGATGGTTTGGCTTTGATGATGGTATCTATGCTGCTGCACGATTATTAGAAATACTAGATAACGAAGATAGACCTGCGCAAGAAGTTTTTGATGAGTTACCTAATAGTGTCAGCACACCTGAGCTTAAATGCCACACAAAAGAAGGTGAGAATTATGCCTTTATGGAAAAATTTCAAAAATCAGCAGAATTCCCTGATGCAAATATCACCACCATAGATGGTATCAGGGCTGACTTTACTGATGGCTGGGGATTGATTCGCTGTTCCAATACTACGCCCTGTTTAGTCTTACGTTTCGACGCTAATAATGAAGAAGCTCTGGATAAAATTAAAGAAGAATTTAGGCAACAAATTCTTGCTGTTGATAGCACTTTGAAGTTACCTTTTTAAAAAGTATCTACCTAAATTATTTATAAAATTCAGTTCAGACAAAGCGTCTATGAAATCTGCCATATAACAGGGGGATTACCATGTGCTTGTAAATACTCATTACACTGGGAAAAGTGTTTACACCCCATGAATCCCCGATGAGCTGATAGTGGGCTCGGGTGTACTGATTTCAGAACAAGGTTATTTTGTGCGTCAATACTCGCGCCCTTTTTCTGGGCATATGCACCCCATAGCATATAAACAATATTTTTATGTTTAATATTCAATTCAGCAATAATTTTATCCGTAAAAACTTCCCAACCTTTACCTTGGTGACTACCCGCCTGTGCTTGATTAACAGTCAAAACACTGTTTAATAATAAAACACCTTGGTCAGCCCACGCCTGAAGGTTTCCATGATTTGGAATAATAAAACCAATATCCTGATTTAATTCCTTATATATATTTCTTAATGATGGTGGTATAGCTACACCTTTATTGACTGAAAAACACAAGCCATGAGCCTGATTGGGCCCGTGGTAAGGGTCTTGTCCCAGTATAACCACCTTCACCTTATCTACAGGGGTTGAATTAAAAGCATTGAAAATATGACTACCTTCTGGATAAATAGTTTTTCCCTGTTGTTTCTGCTCAATTAAAAAAGCCTTAAGCTTATGCATATAAGGTTTATTAAATTCTGACTCTAGTAAGTTTTTCCAACTTTGCTGTAATTTTATCTCTGACATTATTTGATATTAAATGTTTGAATGTGAATAATCAAGAAAACTCTAATCCAGACACACTTTTCTAGGAGTGAGTACTCAATAAAAAGGCCTCATTATTGAGGCCTTTTTAAACATAGGCAAATTAATATTTTAAAACTTATATTTTCTGCCAACAACCTTATACATCGACAACAGTGCTAACATCAACACAATTAATGCCCAAAAACTCAGAGCAGGTATTGGCAAAGCAGTAGATAATCTTGTTGGGTCATTGATATCCATCGTCAAAGGGTCATCAGTTGGGATGGGGGATTGACCAGATGTGGCATCGTCAATTGGATCACCATCATTGTTCTCATCCCAATTTGCCATGGCCTGATTCTCTACTATTATGGCTCCTCCTCCAACAACACGTGTATCAAATTGTATGATAATTTCATTGTTTAAATCTGCAGGAATTGAATTGAATGGAGCTCCCTGATCTTCACCCAATATAGCCGTCAACTCAATGCGATTTAAAGCTGCATTAAATATAGGCACCGTACAACTGCTAGTACCATCTGCGATACAACTTGCATTGCCTGCAAAAGAATTATTTTCAGGCATCTCATCAAATACAAAGATTGGTAAATCTCTATCATTATTTGGGTTAAACCACCAAAATGTCCAATGAATAATTCGTGGATCTACAGAATCAAATTCGCCTAATTTTAAACCCACAGGAGGTTCTAACTGCAGTGATGTATCATCCGTGTCAGTGTTATTAGTTGGATCTGTATCGTCTCCATTTGTCCCATCATCACTAATTGTTACATTATTGACAACAAGATTGATACCAATCGCCAATGGGTCATCAACATCAATAGCAAAGCTTACACTACCTGAATCTCCAACCGCTAGAGACCCAACCATATATTGACAGGCACTGCCTGCAGAATTATCAGGTAAACACACCCAGGCAACAGAACTGGCTGCTGCATTATAAACAGTATTAGCTGGGACTGTTTCATTAAGCACGACTCCCGTTGCACCCTGATCTCCGATGTTTGCATAGGACAATGTATAAACAATTGTTTGACCAGGCCCAGGTAATACCACCATCAGTCTTGGTAATTGATAAATCAGGAAAAGCACCAACATCCGTACTTTCCGGGTCACTGTTATTCGTTGGATCTGGATCTATTCCGTTGATTCCATCATCTGTAATATCAATAATATTGTCTATGGTTGAAACTCCTGCAGGTATATTGTCATCAACAATAACTGCATATTGTATCACCTGTATACCTGATGATACCGTCAAGGAACCAACATTAAACGTACAGCTGCTACCGGCATTATTATCAGGTATACAAACCCAGCCAGGACTGCTTGCGGCAGCAGAGTATGTGGTAAATGTAGGTACAGTTTCGGTTATTACTACACCTGTGGCATCCTGATTACCAATGTTTTGATAACTGATATCATAAACAATTGTACCACCTACATTGACATTATTAGACTGATCTACTTTCG
>JAESTH010000216.1 GCA_016763695.1 Alcanivoracaceae bacterium | reverse complement strand
TCCATATGAGCGAGATAACCTTCTTTTTGTGCCTGCCTTATTGACTCATGCGGAGCCCTGGCAAAAACTCCTGGATGACCATAGAATGCACCACAGACTTTTTTGCCAGCTCGGACTTCGGTCATCATTAGCTCTACCCATTTTTGGTAGGTCAATCTGCGGGAAGTACCTTCGCTGTAGTAAGTTTGTAAGCTTCTCACATCTGAGTTCATGGTTTTTACCCATTCTTCAACTAGGTTGTTAGATGCGCCAACAAAAACCACATCTGCATTTTCTATAAAACTTCTGGATAACGGAGTGATATGCGAACCCAGTGTCATTCCCAGTCCTACATTGATTAAGCTGCCTTTTTGCTTCATGAAAACATCCACTCTTTATTCATTTGCCATTTCACCGTTAAGCATTTTCTCTTGCCTATAAATGTTTTTATTTTGCTGAACCCCAGCTTTTCATTGGCTAAATTTGCCGCCGCATTCTCGTCATCACAATGAGCAATGATACTGTTAAGCTGAAAATACTTAAAAGCATATTTCATTAAACATTGCTTGGCATCGTGTGCATAGCCTTTTCGTTGTTCTACAGACTTTACTATGACACCTATTTCTACCGAATCTCTTGTTTTTTGATCCCACCTTATGCCAACTACACCAATTCTGCGGTTGTTATTGTTTTCTCGAATGACGTACAATATCATTGTTGGAGGTTCTTTCGACATGTATTTCAGCGTTAAGTCAAAGTATTTTATAGCAGCACTTTTGTTTAAAACTTCACCAACATACTCCATCAATTTTGCATCCATATAAAGAGTCTGATAGAGAATGAGGTCACTTTGATTAAGTTTTTTAAATATACCAATTTTGATTTTATCATGTAGGTAGTTTAGAACATCTGTGTTAATAATCCTATATTTCACAAAAATAGCCCTGATTTTCAAGGCTATTTTATCTATACTCTAAAAAATTTGAACCTATTCAGCGCATTTTGAAGGTAAACATAAGCTATTGAATTTACAATTTCAAGCCTGGATCTCCAAGTATATTCCAACCCAGAATCACATCCAGGGCATCTGGATTCGTTTGTGCATAAATCCTTTTTGCCTGAGTTACTGCATCTCCTAATGTCATTTCATCATGAGTTAAAAATGTTAGTACTAACTGTGCCAAACCTTTTTCATGTTCTGCTTTGGTTAATGTGCTGGCTCCCAATACCGATGCGGCTCCGCCATTTTGATTTAGCATAAACGCATGTGCCAGCGTATCTTCGGTGGGTGAGACGAAATAGGTGTTCCAACACCCCCACTGAGTAACCAGTGTCGGTGCATTGCTATTGATCAGTAAATTGGCATCGCTGGCACTGAACATTCTGGAAAAGCTCCAATCTCTTGGGCCTGAATGACCAATAAAGCTTGTTAATGCCACACCCTGATTAATATTATCAATGATCTTTGACTTGGCTAATGCTACACCGTCATCATCAACAAAGGCTTTATTGCTTGCAGTGATGTTACTTTGCCATTGTATGGGTAATTGACCAATCAGGAATTCTGCATCATTTTTAAAAGAGTAGACATTTGAAACATCAAATTTATCTGCTGCGAATACTGCTGTTTTGTTATAGTCCTTATTACTATAGGCTAATATTTTTAATCTTAAATTGGCTAGTTCATTTTCTGTTCTCACAGGAAATCTGCCAATATTTATATCAGGAATATTATCGCCATCAATATCTGCGAATTTTGCATCAATCGGAGCATAGGTGATTAAATCATCAGTTCTGCCATATAGAGTGGGGATAAAACTGACCGAATTCAAACCCAGATAGTTTTTATAATCATAGGTATCACCACCAACCAATAATACATTTTTAACCGTTAATGATGATGCCGCATATTTTATATAGTCTGCGATGCTTTTTGCGGATACATTTCCATATCCGTATTGTGCATATATTTGTTCTACATCTACTATTTTAACAGTATAAGTGAGCTGTTTTAATTCGGCAAACAAGTTCAACTCATCTCCTATGAAATCAGGATGAGTAATAATAAGATACTCTGCACTTCCTTGTTTTATATCGGTTAATATCACTGGCAAACTGAGTTCTGGTACTTTTATTTCTGACTCTGCTGAAATATAAACGTATCCTGAACTACTTTCCAGAGAAAAGCTCAAGGTACAACTGTCATTTACATTGATGTTACAGTTATTTGAATGTAATGAGTTAATCGAATCCACATTACCCTCTGGGCTTAATTTGTATATTATATAATTTTCATTGTTGGCATTTCTCACGCTATAATGTTTAATTTCATTCTCAAATCCCTGTTTAAATATAACATCTAATCCACTATTTTTAGCACCTTCAGAACTTTCAAAATTTAACTGTTTGTTACTTAAAACAAATGCCCTTGGATATGTTATATTCCAGGACTCTATATGAATCACATCTGCAGAAGTATTGGTATCATTGGGTACTTTTACCACGATCTGTTGGGTGCCATCTGTAAGCATATTACTATCAATATTGTATTCACGAATATCAGATGTTATACCATCAAATCTAAAATCATCAACAACAGATCCATTGACTTCATAAATCACGTGGTGATCAGGGGATTGCAAGTAATCAGTACCACCCCAAATATTCATTTCTATTTGTACATCCGCCTGTGTTAGCAGATTATTGATATCAAAGTCCAGTGTTTCAGTCACTTCACTACCTATAGCAAGCATCCTTTTTGCAAACCAGGGGTCGTCTATTGGGGCACCAAAACTATAGTCATTATTATTTGCATATTTTTCTTTATGTAAATAATACGCTACTGTCTGCTGATTCTGCTGCGGAGTTATTCCTGAATCTGTAATTAATATATTTTCATCAAGTACCAGAGAATAGATACTGCCTTCCTGATAAAGATTTTTTGCAGATATTCCGACAAATTCTATATAACTGTTTTGATCAAATGTAATTTGATTAGCGCTGACAATTTTTACAGGGACATTTACACCATTATGCATCACTGAAATATTTGTTAAATTGACCCCGGTTAAATCAACGCCAAGATTAATAATATCTGTATATTGAACCCGATAGATTCCATTACTGATTACCTTCAAATTTAAAATAGACTGCGGTGTATTTATCTCTGCCATTAATAAAAATGACATAGATAACATCAGACTCATCAACATATATTTAATATGAAATAGCTTCATGAACCTTCTCCATTTACCTTGTTTTTAATTGCTCTTATATATTCATTGATGTCAGATGCTTTTTTCTGGTTTCTTAATTCTATTTTTTCACTGTGTATTAGTATTATATCATTCCACCTGATTGTTTCAGTTTCTTCTGAGTCTTCGCCATACAATTGGTTTATTTCAAAGACGCCGTGAGATTGACGCTTACCCTTGATGTCAATATCTACTATTGCCCACTGCCGATGGTATTCACCCTCATAAATATATTCATATTTTGTTAAACCAGTCTTATAAACATGTTTGGATGCAATTATTTTTTCATTGGCTTTCAACCAAATGCCACCAACCTGATTGTAAAGCTCAAAACCAATATTGCCTGTTTCTGTCAATGTTGACCAGATTATATTGGTATGACCAGTGTTTTGATCATAAACAGCTTTAAAGCTTGCCAATGTAATTGGTGTGGTTAATATCGGCTTGTAACCAAAATCTGCAGTTTCATTAATTATTCCACCAAACATAGTTACACTATATCCTGAATCATCCTGAGAATTATTGTCAATATTATTATCATTAGCATTTGGCCCATCGGTATGAGTGAAATTGGCTAATTCATTGTTTGCATCGGAAACAAAAACAATATATGTCCCATCTGGCATTGAAGAGAAGGAAAAATCACCATTTGCATCTGTTGTTTGTGTACCCAGAACACTGCCATTTCCATCAGTTAAAACAATGGTTACATTAACAATACCGTTAGCTGTTTCATCTGTTGTTCCCAGGGCCCCATCTGTAAGCAAGCCATTTCCATCATTATCAGACCAGACTGTACCCGATATACCGTTGAGAGCTGAGCCAGTAAAGCCAAAGTCCTGATCTAAATTAATACCCGCAGGACTGAGGAATAAATCAACCACAGATTGAGCATCTAATATACCATCCGGATCTACACTGTTCGTCCAGCCTGTGCCATTATTTGGTAGTGACGATGGTTCTATAAAAACTGTATATGTAGCGGCTGTATCAAGCCCGGTAAATATGTAACTACCATTTTCATCTGTCATGACAGCATCTACTAAATCGCTATTACTATCAAATAGCCTTACAATAACATCTTCAAGTCCATTGTCACCCGCAGTATCGGAGTTACTCATATCAACATCATGAAAGACCCTATTTCCAATTACACCTGTACCTTTTTTATTAGGTCTATAGCCAAAGTCCTGATCCAGATTATCAGATATTAATACAGCAATAGTAGATTGACTATCTAATGTTCCATCGGGGTCTCCTGTTTGGGTAAATCCATTTAATATATTATTGGTATCTGTGACTTGTACAGAATAAGCCTCACCATTTACTAATGATGGGAACAAATACAGTCCATTATTATCAGTGACCAATGAAGCAACAGAGGTATCAGGTATACTATTACCAGTGGTATCTTTGAATAATTGTATGGTAATACCTGGAACACCTGGTTCTCCAACATCTTGCACACCATTTCCATCAACATCCAGATAGACTGTATCTCCAATATCAGAATGACCTGTAGCTGGTGCCTGGTATCCGAAATCAGCATTTAAATTAACTCCTGCTGATGTATTTAATGACGGTACAGTTGTTTGGTTATCTGGAGCACCGATTCCATCTGGATCACCAGTTTGCACATGTCCTGTTGCTAATAATGTTGTAGCATCTACTTCCACGACATGGGGTATTGTCTGATTTAATCCAGTGAAGAAATAGCGACCAGTATTATCGGTTACAACAGTTGAGATAGCATTCACAGCATCACATGGAGTCACTCCTGTCAAACACAGGTAAACAGTAATATTTGCTATACCAACTTCACCTGGATCTTGCTGTCCATCACCATTAACATCCTCCCAAACAAAGTCTCCAATGGCCCCTGGCACAGGGAAATATCCAAAATCTGCGGTTAAATATTCTTCATTTGCGCTGGTTAAATTTAATGTTGTCATGTGTGCAGAAAGAACACCATCTTCATCATAGGTCTGCACTAAACTCCCAGGAGGGTTTGTAACAGTGACGACATAACCATTTCCTAATGGAATATCTTTGAAAATATAGTTGCCATCGGTATCTGTTACTGTCGTGATTGGTTGTCCAATACCTGCACCTATGTCAACCCCTGCAGGTGGAGTCAATTGTACATTTCTATTTGCTATACCATCTTCATTGGCATCCTGAATACCATCGTTATCCAAATCTAACCATACTCTATTGCCAATTGTTGCACCAGGTACGAACCCAAAATCATTGGAGAAGTCTACTGAACCTTTAACTGGAAATGCTGCTTCTCCCTGATCATTATCCGAATTATCATTTGTACCATTACCAATACCTGTGGCATCAGCCGTTCCTGCATAAGTAGATGAATAACCTGGAGCCACATTACCTACAGAAATACTAAAAGTTGGTTGTGGCCCATCAGCAATATCTCCCGTATAACTGTCATCCGCCAATAAACCAGCAAATGAATAATTACCAGCACTATCAGTTAAAGTGGTTACAGTTACAACATCCGTATTTGGATAGGTAATAGTTAGGGTCACAGGTATTAATGGTATACTTGGCTCAGTTAATGGGTTCCTAAATCCATCATTATTGTCATCACGAAAAACACAATTGCCAATACTAGCTAAATTAACATAATAACCGAAGTCACCAGTTTGATTATTCGATCCAGCTGCAACAACAACATTATATCCTACAATCTGAGAATTTGCGTTAATCCCTGGATTACTCCCTTCAGTTAACCAGTGACCTGCCAATATATTGGCATCATCAGTTACCTGAATGGTATAGCTGCCGTCTGGCAGTCCTGAAAACTCATAGTGTCCACTTGAATCTGAGGTTGTCATTCCTACAATGTTTCCATTGGTATCTAATAAATTTAGAGTAACACCAGCATACTCTGTCATTTCAACAATATCCTGATTACCATCTGCGTCATCATCATTCCAGAATGTTCCACCAATGGTATTTGGAATCGCAACCTGATAACCAAAATCCTGATCCAGGTCGATATTTGCTGATGTTATGGTAGTCACTGCTTCATTAGCTATGCCACCATCTGGATCAGCTGTGTTAGTTAAACCCACTCCAGCATTAGCTAAGGTGGTAACATCGACTCTTACTGTATAGGTATCATCAGGTAAACTACCAAACTGATAATTACCATTTTCATCTGTAAATGTTGAAGCAAAGGGGAAACCAGTACTTGCAAGCAATTCTACCTTAACCCCTTCAATCCCTGATTCGGTTGCACTTTGCGTACCATTGCCATCATTATCCATAAAAATGGTATCGCCAATAAGACCTAAAACAGCTGTATGTCTTTTGGGTTTGTAGCCAAAATCCTGAACTAAATCATCACTTCCTGCAAGAACCAGTGTTGATCTATTATCCAAGGTAACATCTGGGTCAGCCGACTGTTCCATGGCTCCCAGTATATTATTGGTATCTGTAACTTCTACCGAATAAACACCATTTGGCAATCCTGCAAATAAATATTGACCATTACTATCCGTCACCATTTGAGCCAGAGGGATCCCTGAAATATCCAGTAAAGCAACAGAAACATTTGCAATACCAGGTTCAGTAATACCTTGAGTACCATTGGCATTGGCATCTAAATATATACTATCACCAATTGCATGGGTATTGACTCCATCGCCCTGATAACCGAAATCAACATTGACATAAACATCTCCTGGTGCCAATATCCAAAAATTTGTAGTTCGGTGATCTGGCGCTGTTGCCAGCTCTGAAAAATCATCAGGATCACCCGTTTGTGTCCAAGTAACGCCTGCTGGTAAGGTGAGTGGATTGACTTCAACTACATATGCACCTGCAGCAAGTGCATCAAAAATATAATGTCCACTTTCGTCGGTGGTGGTCGTTGCTACCAAATTATCAAATATACCATCACTATTAGAATCTGTATAAAGATTGACTGTTATGGCATTTATTCCTGCTTCATTGCTATCTTGAACTCCATCTCCATCAGCATCTATCCAAACCCTATCACCTATTGAACCCAATGCCCCACTAGGTGGAGTTGATGTTTGTGGTGAAGTATTCCAATTATAACCAAAGTCAGCTGTGAGATATTCTTCTTCAATTTTAGTTAAGCTGACAAGCGTTTGATGATCTGGACTTATGGTACCACTATCTTCATCATAACTTGGGTTGCTGGCTAAATTTGCAGAAACTGTTGCTGTATCAATTGCAACAATATAATCTAACAATGGTAATTCTGCAAATAAATAACCTCCATTTGAATCTGTCATTTCTGAACGAATGGCAGAGGCGGCATTACATGTGGCAACATTAGAACGACAGAGATAAACTGTCACACCTCCTATTCCATCTTCTCCTCCATCTTGTTCACCATCTCCATTTTCATCCAACCACACTCGATTTCCAATACTGGCATTTGATTCAGAAAAGGATATTCCACAAGCAACGGCTTCATGATCAGTTGATGTTGAACCACTGGGCACAGTTGCCAGTGTGTTAACCGGACCAATTCTGACCGCAATTATATCTTGTGGTCCAGCTGCACAGTCCGCCAAAATATTATTCACGGCCACTTTCCACAAACTATTGGCTGTAGCTGCAGGCCCTGCACTGCCCGTTGTGATAAAAAGCTCACCTGGGCGGGTAAAAGACAAGCCTTCTGTATCTTCTAATACAACGTTACTGACACCATCAAAATACTTAATGAAACCACAATCCGATGCTGTCGCTGCGGCTGGATAAGCTGCCAAATCAAATTCAACTAAATGTGAATTGGCAGAACCATTATTGGTCACTGCCAATAAGCGGCGATTAAGTGGATCCCATGCTATGTCATCAATCTGACTGTTGGTTATGGGCAAAACTATATCTGGAGATATGTTTAACACATTGGCATTTGCTGGATTAAAATCAAAAATTCTTAAATGTCCAGCTCCCGCACTACCGGATCCATAATATACCGGAGGCGAGGATTGCCAGTCAATTGCAAACCCATCAGAGTCGGTAACACCATTATTAAAAGTGCCTATCACAGCTCTTGGTGTTGGTAAAAGTTGTACCAGATTATTCACGTCTGCTCCATACAATACTTCATCTCCAGACACCAGTGGATCACCTAAATCCCAGGCAATGGTTTCAATCGATGTATAGGGAATACCCCCTAATCCTGCAGTCAAATCATCTGTTACACCCGAAATAGGGTCAACAGTAAGTAATCTATTGCCTCCATCTGCCACTACATAACATAATTGTGAATTTCCTGATAGATCACCATTTAAAGTAACACGATGATCCTCAACTTCACCATTTCTCGCCGCACCTGTAGCAACAAGAGCTGCTGCATCTGTACTTAAGCGCAACCTTAAATAAGTAACAGGAGGCGCACCACCAGGAACAACTGGAAAATTTAATGTTACTAATGATAAAAGATTACCATTTGTAACACTTACCGTGGCGCCTTCAGTAGCCGTCTCAAAAACACCATTGCCATTGTAATCAATCCAACCAGAAAGTGTGGCAGTAGACCCCGTTTGATTAGTGACAAGCACTTCAATAACTGGGCTTGATCCTGATACAAAATTCAATATAGTTTGTGGACCATCTTCATCTGATGTTGCAACAATATCATCACCATTTGCAACTGAATTTGGCTGACCATCGCTCTCACTGTCTGGTACACCCGAGCCCATATACAGGCCATTATTAATGGCATGAGAAGCCCCGTTGTCACTGATAGTGGTCTGATAGTCACCTAAACCAGTACCTATGCCAGTATCAGGTGCATCGCCATAATCTATTAGAGGGACTTGTGGTTCAAAACCAAAATCATAAGAGTGATTATTTTGTCCAACTGTTCCAACAGTTAAGTTAATAATCGAATCACTGCCACTCACTTTCGCATCAGAATCTCTTACGTCTGTCTGGCTGTCATTTGAGGTATCTGCATCAGCATTTAGAACTGTCAATGCAAATGAAGTTAATGCGGGTTGATTATTATTAATTAATAGTGAGCAGTTTTCACTATTATCCATAAATAATGCCTGAGTTGTATCTGCATCAACTGACGCAGCATTATTAAAGTAAAACAAGCCTCCATTTGCGGTGATAGCTGAAACAGAATCAACCCCACAACTCAATGTAACTGTGATACCATCAAGTCCAGTTTCATCAGCATCCTGAATACCATCACCATCTGTGTCATTCCAGATTCTATTACCAATTTCAGTAGTGGTTGACCCAAGGGGGTCACTAACACCAAAATCAACAGAACAGTCCGCAGCGCTAATAAATCTTACTCCTGATTGGGAGTTAAACCCTGCTGTAGTAAACTCATGAGTGGCTGGGATCCCTGTTAATTCAAGCCTGTAATTACTCCCTGCTATACCTCCTAATACATAGGAACCATCAATATTGATATTATCAGAAGCTACTGCAACATTAGCAGTGTTATAAGCTGTTACAACCATGGTTGCTGCAAAGAAACCCGTTTCAACTCCATCCTGCACGCCATTTTCATTCACATCCAAAAACACAAATCCTCCAATGTCATTAGAACCTAGAAAACAGGCTCCAGGTGAGACTGGAGCTAGAGGTTCAGAATCGCCATCATCTTCATCACCTGGATCATTGTTGGTATTACCATCACCATCAGTATCCACTCCATTATTTGGAGTAGAGTCTGAATCCAGCTGATCAGCAGCGATTATTTCTGCAAGGTTTGTATAAATACCAGTTGGATCAACTGTCACGTCATAAGTCAAGATAACATTTGCTCCGTTGTTTATATTCAGCCCAGACCATGTAATAACATTACCAACAGCACTACCTCCAGTTGAAATATTAGTAATAGAACTAAGACCACTAGGCACCGTATCTTCAACGGTAACATTGGTTGCATTTTCTGGACCTGCATTGGCTACAGTTATTGAGAATGTAACTATTGAACCAATCAGCGGAGTTGAGTTATCAACTGTTTTATTTAAAGAAAGGTCAGCTATTGGGATAGCAGTGAAGCCAAAATCATAACTGTGATTGCTTTGTCTGGAGAAACCTGCTGCAACAGTAATTTCTGCAAAACCTGCCAAAGCGACAGCATCAGAATCATGAATATCGTTAGTAGCAGAAGAAGCTCCAGAACCCCCTAAGGCTGTTACTTCAAGTCCAGCTAAAGCTCCTTGAGTCATATCAATTCTGAATAGGTAATTATTAATATTAGCAGAAAAATTGACTGCAAAGTCCTTACCTATAATATCGACTCCCATAGCATTGGTAAAATAAAATTCACCATTGGCATTTGTAGTAACTGTACCAAGTACAGTTGAACCATCAGTATCAATCATTTGTACTGTTAACCCAGCAATACCAGCTTCACCCGCACCTTGAACACCATCAGCATCGATATCATTCCAAACACGATTGCCCACTTCTAGATTTGGTGTATCACATAATGCCTCTAAATCACCTATGCCGTTGGCTTTTCCAAAAAAATCTGTTCCCGCATTATTATTGATATCAGTATATATCTGATAAGAATGATCAGTATTACCGGTTATTGTTGAATATGATCTCACTCCACCTGCAAAATCTGACTGACCACCACCCAGATTAATAGGGTCCATACTAGTTGAACTTATCGTATTCAAAGCAGGCATTGAAACCAAACCACCATAACCTGTTTCAAAATGGCTATAAGTTCCATCTGTCCAACTGTCTGTACCATAAAACTCTGTACCATCAGTTGCTTCAACAGCATTGAAAGTCCAAGATCCGCCTCCATTCGAAGTAGCTCTTACAATATCACCATAACCCTCGCCTCTAATGAGTCCTGAATTATCTGGTGCTTGCTGATTATGGCCTGTTTGGTCACCCCAACGATCTCGAAAACCAATGATCATCTGTTCATCATTTGTAAATTCAATATCACTGATAATCGGCTGAGGATAGGCTCTTTCTGTACCAAGTGGAGAAACCATTCCTGCTGGAGCGAAAGTTGATGACCATGCATTCCAATTTGCAGAATCAACCCCGGCCCCTCCCAGACAGGTACCAGCATTATCCAAACCACAACCACGGTTATAATTTAAAGGGAATGTTAAAACTTCTGAAAAGAGTAAACTGCTAAGATCCAGTGAATAGACATGGGCATTAAGACCTGCTCCACCTGTTTCTGCTGAACATACTGCACCTACGAAAACACTGTTCTGATGGAATTTAACTGCAAAAGGTCGAAAATTATCTGTATTTCCACCCGTACATGCGGGAACACTTCCCGCAACATAATTACTAGTATTCAACATGTCTATTGCGCTAATCTGCGCTAATGTTGGCACTGTTGGTAATGTTGGGTTATTGCCTAATGGTAATTTGTATAAATTACGATCTGCCAAATTAATCACCCATAAA
This sequence comes from Alcanivoracaceae bacterium, assembly GCA_016763695.1. GTDB lineage: Bacteria > Pseudomonadota > Gammaproteobacteria > Xanthomonadales > Marinicellaceae > NORP309. The sequence goes on along the minus strand of JAESTH010000216.1, from coordinate 8,075 downwards.
TCCATTGAATCTTCAGAAATATCCATATCGCCAAACGAAACTTTACCCACATCTGCATAACTCACACTGTCAACAAGCAGATCTGATGCCGCATTTGGATGAGGATTTAAACCTGTGACATTCGACCCTATGATATCATTGAGATTTAGAAACTCAGATACTGTAGACAATGCACCATCACCTGGGCTATCAATTTGATAAATAGAACCAGTAGCATCCCCAGAACCTACTCCCCCAGGGCCAAATTCAACATGTCTTTTTAAATAGGCCGAAGCAAATAATAAATCCGATTCTGATTGATAGGCTAGTCCCCATGTTGAACCAATTTGATTATAGTTTGCTTCAGTAGCAGATGCTGTTGTTCCTGTACTGGAATATGGAAAGGAAATTAGCGCAGCATTAGTGGTTTGATCCTGTGGTCTAAACAAACTGGTGACCAAATCTGGGTCTGCTTGACAATATTGTGCTGGTGCCCCTACTCCATAATCCACATTACTGGCTGGAGAAGTAACAAAAACGACTGAAGTTGAAGAATCATTACCCTCTAATGCTGGCTGATAACCATAAGGTACATTGGTAAACTCAATTCTATATTGCTGGGTATCGGTTAATGCTGGGATGGTATAATTGCCATTTGCATCTGTAGTGGTGCTCCCTGCAATAATACCCGTTGAATCATAAGCAGTGACCGTTACATTTTGTACACCAATTTCATTAACATCATTACTACCATCATTATTCAGTTCCTTATAAACGGTTCCTTTTATTAGGTTTGTTACAGTATTTAGTGTCCCATCAAATCTTAATTCAGCATTGGTTAAATTGCCTGTGTCTGCACCAAATCGATCGCAAACAAAAAAAGTCCAGTTACCCAATGCATCCTCACCATCAAATGAATCCAAACTCGCTGCTGGTAATGGTTGATTATTATTGACATAATCAGGGGTTATTGCATGTACCACATTTGCAATAGGTGTAGCAGAATCACTGTTCATCAATACATTGAAATTATCTGAACCATCTGCTCCATTACCCTGATAAATCTGTATTGCCGAATTTGGAGAGCTCAACGTCATACGCAAATCACCTCTATAGGTATGCGTGATGTTTACACCAAGATCAACATCATTGATATTAAAGTCGTCAGTAACATTGAATGTAACAGTAACACCATTAGCATCACAACCATTATCAGGTAGGACACCAGAGGCAGGTACTATTGAAACAGGTGTATAATTAAACGGAACAGCAAGTACTTCTAACGAACTTATTCCTACCATACAGACAATCATTGCTAATCTTATTTTAGCAATAAACAGTTTTCTTTTTTGCATAATTTATGCTTCTCATATTCTGAATTAAAAACAAAATACTGGCAATTAATAACCAGAAATTCGGCCAATTTAAATATTAGTGATTGCAATAAAATATCGACAAAAAAATACAGCTACCATGGTGAAAACCAAGTACTAAATTTTTAAATTTGAAAAATATTACCTCACAAGAAACAAAGAAAAATACCCAAAACCCACTTTAAAGTACATAAAAGACCTGTAGATGTAGACGATTAATAACAGATAAAATCGAAAAACCCAACAAGATCTAGAACTCCGCTCCCATTTCCCATGTTCAAAATAACAAATAAGTGTATATTTTTCAACATAAAGTACCGTTCTCAACAATCGTTTACATTTCACCTTGTAAATATGTAAATTAATTAATATTTTTTATTAAAATTAGATTAATTGTCATAGATTGCCATAAATTGTCAGTCAGTCACTTGAAAGAAAACTGTAATTAATCAACAAAATTCTAGTCGATCTTTATATATTATTAGAAAAACCAGAAAACGACATCGTTTTAACGAAACATATTAAGAACTATTTTTGTTGAAATTCATAGAACTAGCACAAATTGTCAATAATTTAGTTTAAGAATAAGGCGTATGTAACCAAAAGATTTTATTCAACTTTGCTTTTACAAAAATAGAAAAAAGTAGAAAGCAATATGTTTTAAAGAGGTACACCTATAAAGCATACCTCTTCCCCAATCCGTTGATAAATAGTTAACAAAACCCTTGAATTTTGAGTTATTTACTCACTTCAATCGCGGGATCACCTAGCAAGAGATAACCAAGTAATACATCCAGGTAGTCTGGGTGCTGTTGCGCCAATTGTTGTTTTGCATTAACCAGAGCTTGCCCGATGCTCATACCAGGTTGTGTAACTAAAGGTACAAATATTTTCCCTAATGCCCTTTCTGAATTAACTTTAGTGAGTGTACTGGCTCCTAAAATTGCTGCTGCACCATTGGAATTTACCAAGAATTTATGAGCCATGGTATTTGCATTAGCTGTCACATGGTAGGCATTCCAGCAACCCCATTGAACGACTACGGTAGGCAGGTTGTCATTGGTCAAACCTTCAACATCTGCTATTCCAAATAAATGATTAAAACTCCAGGTTGATGGACCAGAATGCCCAAAGTAGTTAACCATTGAGATACCACTATTTATTTCATTTACCAGAATATTGGTTGTATCGATTTGATTATATTCATCCAAATAGGCACGAGTAACACCCCAATCTACAGGTAAAGTATTAACCAAACCTTCACTATAAAGGGCAAAATTACCATCAATACTATGCTGATCAGCGGCAAAGATCGATGTTCTTGTGTATGTATTTGTAGCATATTGAATGGTTTTAGCTATCATTGACTGTAGTTCATCAACCGTTCTTACTGGGAAACGACCCAATGCCATATCCTGAATATTGTCATGATTAAAATCAACAAATGGTACATCACTTGGTGTATAGGTGATCAAATTATTTGTTTCAACATAAAATGAAGGGATAAAGCTAAAACTTCCCAACCCTAGATTATTCAAATAATCAAAACTATCACCACCAACCAGTAATACATACCTAAGATCAAATGTATTTTTGGCTTCCTGGATGTAAGCAGATATGGCCTCCGGTGCAACTATGCCGCCATTGTATTGATAGTAAATATCTTCAATATCAACAATTTTTACTTTCAAGCCATTATTTTCATGGAATGTTTTTAATGACTCCAGTGTAGCAATAAAATCAGGGTGTGAAACCATTAGATAATCTACATCGCCAACCAATAAACCTGCATTGTTTCTAACTGGCGTTAGTTCTGGCATCATAATCGCAGTTTGAGCTGCTACAATATAATCATGAGTTGGTGAAACATCAGCAAAGAATACACTATAGCCATTTGCACTAACATTAAATTCTGTGTGGGTCATTTTTTCTATTAGTTTACCTGATCTTGCATAAACCGATGCTACACCTACACTCAAACCCTCCACCTCAAATCCTTTTACAGAAACCACCTGTTCTTCATAAGAATTTGAAAATATAAGGTCAGTAATGCCTTTGAAGTCGAGATAATCATTTTCAACAACTAAACTAGAATTAAACTCCAAACCTATCCAGTTAGTATTAATTAAACTGTATCTAATACCGTTTTCCAATAGCGCCTTGACCTGTATGTCATTCACTCCTTCGATAAGCAAATTATCAGGTATTTCCACACTACCTGTCAAAGTATTTAACCCATCTAGAAATGTATCAACCAGAACATCTCCATTAACAGATATTTGAATATGATGGTCTACTACATTACCAAAATCTGTGCCTCCCCAAATTTCATAATCAAGCTTCCTCAAGCCCGTTTTCAAGTGATCTATATCAAACTCATACTGCATTGTGGCATCTGCACCAAAAGCCAGAATCTGATCACGGAACCATGGATCATCTCCAGGTGCAACAAAGCTATAGCTATTATCTTCGTCCTTAAATTGTTCTGTACTGTGAAATACTGAACTATCAATTTCATTAAACAAAGTATCATTATCCAGAATCAAAGTTAAACTATCCTGATTATTATTTGCTAAAGCTAAACGGTACAAGTTAGTTTCGGTATAGATATTATTATTGATTTTCTCGCCAATAAACTCTATCCAGGAACCTGGGCCAAAGGTTTTATTTGAATTAATAATATGTGCGTAAACTGCTACGCTGCTGCCATTAAGTTCAAAATTAAGCTGATTTGCCCGCAATTGGTTAATATCAAAACCAGCAGCAAATAACACTTCATAGGTCACTCGATAAACACCATCTTTAGAAACCCTGATATCAATAGCACTAACATTCTCAGCTGCAGCAATTCTATCGAGTCTTCTCTGATTGGATTGTGAACGAATCCTACCCCAGTTAACCTTTTCAAAAGTCAGTTGTTTTTTACCATATTGCTTATTAACTTTATATGGCCCATGTTTGGTTTCGTTACCAAAAATATCAATATCAACAATCCAGACATTCTGAAAATCATTTCTGTTAACAGATGTAGAGTAAAATTGAGGCTCTAAAGAATCAATCACTTCAGATGGAATCAGGTCAACCAACTCAGTCAGTTCTCGGACATTATCTCCTATCAGAATTTTAAAGCCAATATTGCCAGTTTCAGTTTCTGTTGACCATTCAAAATCAGTCCTGTTGTTTCGAGAAGTTGCTTTGAAAGAAGACAGTGTTACTGGAGTTGTTGTCACTCCGCTATCATAAAAACCAAAATCATTATTAGCAGAATCTGGCCCAACTGATACTGCAATAATGCCATTTGTTCCTGATTGGGTTGTTTGCGTATAACCAGAAACTGTTGTACCTGCGGCATCTGGCACCAATATATAATTACCTGCAGGAATTCCAGTAAACTGATATGAGCCATCAACTAAAGTTCTTGTTGTTGCAACCCTGGGCTCCCCTGCATCTAATACGCCATCATTATCTAAATCTTTGTATAAGTATACACTTGCATTTAACACTTTGATCTCCAGCGCATCATGTATAGTATCATTATTTTCATCTTCAAAGACAGTACCTGAAATTGTCAAGTTACCTAAATAACCAAAGTCAGCATTGTAATTTGGGCTTGCTGTTTGTAATGGATATGGACTGGTTTGACTGATGTTATCAGCATCTACAAACGCGACACCTGTAGATGTTAGCCCCGTCAACAAACCATCTCGGTCAGTTACCCTAACTACATAGAAACCAGTTGGAACACTATTACAATAGTATTCACCATTATCATCAGTAATAACCGTTCGAATTAAGTTATCAGTGCCTGGTTCTATCGTCCCATTATTATTGGTATCCGACCAACATTGCACACTTACACCAGCGATACCAGGCTCACCTATTTGAAAGCTTGATGAGTTATTCACATCCATAAAAACTAAATTACCGATTGAACCAAGCGCATTACCTGATGCAAAACCGGCATCAACATTTACTGTTGTTGCTCCTGCAACCACAACATTGAGTGTTGGTAAAGTTTCCGTTGGATTAAGCTCATCCAATGTGCCACTAATGTCACTGATCGCCACTAAATAGTTTGCTGGTGGTATACCAGTAAAGGCATAGTCACCATTAATATCAGTTATCAAACTGGCAACAATCGTTTCATCACCATCATCACATGTACCTACTCCACAATCTAAAAGATTTAGACTTACATCCCAAATACCAAATTCACCACCATCCTGGGCATTATTTTTATTCAGATCATTATAAATGGTTCCACTAATACCACCCGTAGCAACTCCAGGATCAAAACCAAAGTCAAGATTATTTATGGTTTGATTAGCTGCCAGAGTTAAATTATAAGTATCATTTCCAACTGAGAAATTTGTAGGTTGCATAGGAGCTATGTAACCTGCTGGTATATCGACACTGGCATACTTAACAGAGTAATCTGCTGGAGGCAAACCAGTAATCATCCAGGAACCATCTGGGTTAGATTTTGTGGTAAAAGTTACGCCTGTGTTTACATTGGTTACAGTAATGGTAACAATAGTTGTCCCATCACCCATACCGACTTCACCTGTATCTGCCAGGCCATCACTATCATCATCTGACCAAACAAGCCCACTTAGTATCCCTGTGTTTACATTTGGGGTAAAACCAAAATCTGCATCTTCAACAAACTCACCTTCACTTAAGGCAATGAGGCTTGAGCTTCCCGAAATAAAAGTTGTCGCTGTTAAGTTAGCAGGTAAATCCGCCTCTATCACATCAACAAAATATTGGCCTGATGCCAAACTATCAAACCGGTATAAACCATTGGCATCTGTTACAGTATTTGCAATCAAAACATCTCCACCATCAAATATTCCATTGGCATTGCTGTCCTCGTATAAACTTAAGTCTACAGCTGATAAGCCAGGTTCATCTGGATCCTGAATACCATCATTATCTTTGTCTAACCAAACGGTATCACCAATTGATGCCGTTAGTGGTTTATCAACATAACCAAAATCTACATCTATTACATCAACGGCTGCCAAAGTAACAAAACGGGAATCCAGACCACTGGTAGATTCATAACCAGATAGCACCTGATTTGTATCTGTCACTACAACAGTATATGAAGCTGCGGGTAAATCTGGAAAAGTATAAGTTCCATCAGCAGCAGCAGTTGTAGTGGCAATTATATTACCATTGCCATCCTGTAACTCAATAGTAACACTGACAATACCATATTCATTATCTACGACAGTTGCGACATCTCCATCATCTCCATTGATTTCATAAGTACCATCTGCATCAGTGTCATAAAAAACAGTACCACTGATGTCTGCAAATGCAGTGTTCTGATAGCCAAAGTCATTATTTTCATCCATTGCACCAGCTACAACTGTTACAACTGTGACATTATCAAGAGCCCCATCAGGATCGCCCGTTTGTGAAGCATAGCCCGTAACAATGCTACCAACTCCAACAACAGGGTTGACAACTACAGTATAACTTGCAGGTAAAAATCCATCAAATAGATAACTGCCATCTATTGCTGTAGTGGTGGTCGGACATGTTGATCCAGAAATGCAACCATTGCCCTGCAATTCAACTGTCACACCCGCTATAGCGGCTTCACCTTCATCACGGCTTCCATCGCCATTTGCATCACTCCAAATCAGACCGCTGACACCTCCAAACTCATAATAACCAAAGCTGGGGTTAGGGCTGGATATATCTATATTACTGCCCGCAGTAGTCATTGGCACAAGACCATTTGTGGCACCGCTTGTAGTTGCATCCAACGTACCCAGTACATTATCAGTATCAGCAATGACAACACTATAAGTAGTAAGATCAGGTAACCCCGTAAAACTAAAGAGACCATTAACATCTGTCACAGTCGTAGCAATAATTTTTCCAGAGCCATCAACTAAATTTATGGTCACAGCCTCAATACCTTGCTCACCTGCAAAAATAGCATCGTTATTGGCATCTAGCCATACTCTGTCAGTATAACTGAACAGAGCTGCGTTAAAGTATCCAAAATCGGCATCTGTATAAATTTGGTCGGCTACCACAGTAAATGGTTCAGTCTCATTATCTCCTGGACTTTGAGCTCCACTGGTCACTGTATAACCACCTGCAACTAAGGTTGTATCATTTATGGTAACTACATAATCACCTGCAGCAATACCTGTAAATAAATAACTACCATCATCTAGAGTCACTGTAGTTGCTACGATGGTATCATCTGGAGTTCCATAAATACCATCAACTCCAGCATCAGAAACAAGCTTCATAGTCTGGCCAGCAATACCTATCTCACCAGGATCCTGCTGGCCATTATTGTTGACATCACTGAAGACCTGGTCACCTATTACTGCTGTGCCTGCTGAGGGTATATAGCCAAAGTCCACATCCCGTTTTTCCTCACCATTTGTCAATGTGAAAATAGCACTCGGATCACTGGTAGCTGGCGCCGTACTCAAACCCACTGGTACACCTGAGACAATATCAACATAATAGTCACCAGCAAATATATTTGTGAATAAATATTCACCATTGGCATCTGTTATTGTTGTTGCAATTAAATTGTTTCCTGAATCAAATAAATTAACTGTAACATTGGCAATACCTGGTTCAAATATATCTTCAATACCATCACCATCTTCATCTAACCAAACAGAGTCACCAATACTACCAGCTACTCTAAAGTCTAATAGATAATCCTCAACTTCCCCTTTT
>JAESTH010000215.1 GCA_016763695.1 Alcanivoracaceae bacterium | reverse complement strand
ATTTTGAGTTAGTATAAAGCTGACTTAAACTAAATTGAACAAATGAAACTAACAGAAAAAGCCTTAAAAAACCCAGAATTTGTAGTGGTGAGTATTGTATTAATCGTCCTGGTTGGGCTTGTAACTTTTCTTAGATTACCTGTGCAATTATTCCCAGAAATCCAAAGGCCAGTCATATCTATCCGAACTGAATGGAGAGCCGCTTCACCTCAAGAAATTGAATCAGAAATATTACAACCACAAGAACAAGTATTAAAAGGCATTGCTGGATTAGCAACAATGTCAGCGTTTGCCAACCGTGGCAATACATTTATAAATTTAGAGTTCAATATTGGTACGAACATGGAACAGGCACTTATTGCAGTTATCAGTCGCATGACTCGATTGCCTCCATTACCCAATGATGCCACATCTCCACAAGTTAGGTTAGGTGGATTTGGAGGAGGAACACCGGCACTGACTTTCTTTTTCTTACAAGCACTACCAGGCAACGAACAAGAAATCAGTGATTATTTTGAATACGCTAATACCACCATTGCTCCAAGATTGGAGAGTATCCAAGGAGTCGCTGGTGTTGAATTGTTTAATAATAGCTTTCGTAAAGAGTTACAAATACGATTTGATCCCATTAAGGCCGTTGAGTATGGGATTTCTATTCCTCAACTCATTAATGCAGTTTCTGCATCAAATGATATTTCTGGAGGCACTGTTGACGTTGGTAAAAGGCAATATACCTTAAGGTTTAATGGTAAGTATCAAGTTGGAGAACTTGAACAGTTAAGCCTGGCTTCAAGAAATGGTAGCACCATACGATTGGGGGATATCGCAACAATAGGCATAGGTAAAAGCCCTGTAACACAATTGGCATTCCAAAATGGAAATCCTGCATTTTCGATGCGCATCAATCGAGCCAATGGTGCCAACTTATTAGCAACAATGGATAGGGTTAAGAATGAAGTTGATGTCATTAATAAAGAATTGTTAGCGGATAAAAAGTTGGTAATGGTTCAATCATTTGATGCCTCAGTATTTATTAATCGCGCTGTGAGTTTGGTGACAAACAATTTATTTATAGGGGCTATGCTTACGCTATTTATTCTGTGGTTTTTTATTAGACGTGCCAAAGCCACATTGATTATAGCAACGGCTATTCCGATTTCTTTATTAAGCACCTTCATTGTATTACATGTCTTTGGTCGATCATTAAATGTTATTTCCTTAGCCGGCTTGGCCTTTGCTGTAGGAATGGTTTTGGATGCAGCGATTGTGGTACTTGAAAACATCTTGCGTTTACGAGAAAAAGGTAAAAACCGCGTTGATGCTTCACTTTTAGGCTCATCACAAGTAAGGGGCGCGTTACTTGCATCCACAGCTACTACGGTGGCCATTTTCTTGCCGGTGTTTTTTTTACAAGGCGTTGAGGGGCAGCTATTTGGTGACTTAGCGTTAACTATTGCCATAGCAGTATCCGTGTCACTGATTGTTGCTGTTGTACTACTACCTGTATTAGCACGTTATTTTATTGCGAATAATGTAATCAGTGATCCGCACCAGCAACTGTGGGCGCGTATTTCTAATGGTGTGATGAAAATGATTAATTCGGCAAAAAAAAGATTTATGTTGGCTTTTATTCTCATCACAGCTCCCATCATTATTAGCTGGTACTTTATGCCATCATTGGATTATTTGCCACCAGTTAAAAGAGATGCAGTTGATGTTTTTATAAATTTTCCATCAGGCGCAAACATTGATACGATCAATAAAGAAGTGGTTGAACCAATTATTGAGCGTCTAAAACCTTATATGGATGGTGAGAAACAACCAGCGCTTAAAAATTATTATATTTTTGCAGGCACTGGTGGCGGCAATATGGGGATACGTGCAAAAGACCAATCTCAAGTTAACGAGTTGTTGGAAGTGGTTAAAAATGAAATATTAGTGGATTTACCAGACACCAGTTTTTTTGCTTCACAAGGCAACTTATTTGGCGGATTTAACGGCTCCCGCTCAGTTTCTGTTCGATTACAGTCAAAAGATTATCAGGCCTTGCTTGAAACCGCTCGATCTGGAATTAAATGGATAGAAGAAGCCATTCCAGACACTACAGTTCGACCACGACCCAACTTGGAAATGGCTGAGCCAGAATTACAACTCAATCCCAATGATCGGAGAATTTTAGAGAACAATTGGAATCGCCGTGATGTGGGTATGGTGGTACGAACCTTGGGTGAAGGAATGTATGTTGGTGAACATTTTGATGGCAGTAACCGCATGAATATTATCCTACGCGCATCTGGTTGGCAAGACCCAGATAAATTAGGAGATGTTCCGATCGTAACAGGCAATGGGGGCGTGACTCAATTGAATCAACTGGTTGAGATCAGTCGTAATGTTGGGCCTTCAAATTTAAATAGAATTGATGGTTATAGAACGGTTACATTGAACGTAAATCCTCCTAAAAGTTGGTCATTAGAAAAAACCATTTCAACACTTAAAAATGAAGTTGAACCAAAATTAATCGCAATGCTGCCAACTGATGGTTCTATCACTTACGGAGGCAGTGCCAGTCAGTTAACCCAGGCCATTGAAGTTATGGGAGAAAATTTTTTGATCGCTTTAGTCATACTCTTTTTGCTCATGGCCGCTTTGTTTAAATCTGCCAAAGACAGCCTATTGGTATTGATTACTATTCCACTGGCTACCTTTGGAGGCGTTGTGGCTTTAGGGATACTTAATCAGTTTACTTTTCAGTCTTTAGATTTGCTGACAATGATTGGGTTTGTTATTTTATTAGGCTTGGTTGTTAATAATGCCATATTGTTGGTGCATCAAACCCGTCAGGCACAAGCCAGAGGTAGCCATCGCTCTGATGCAATAAAACAAGCCTTACAGTTACGTTTGCGCCCTATATTTATGAGTACATTTACTAGTTTATTTGGCATGTTGCCATTGTTGTTGATGCCAGGTGCTGGCAGTGCTATTTATAGAGGATTAGCAGCCGTCATTGTTGGCGGACTGAGCGTCAGCACCTTATTTACCATTATTTTATTGCCTTGTCTCTTGCAATTTCGCGCGCGAGATTTTGGATTAGTATCCAACACAAAAGGTAATAGAGTTTCAAATCCACTTATTTCTGAATAACTTAATTCCTATAGAGGAGAATTAATATGTCTATCAAAACCATTTGCATTATTTTATTTACACTTATTACATCATTGAGAATTAATATGCCTATCAAAATCTTTTGCATTATATATTTTTCATTTATTACATCATTGACAAATGCACAAGAAGAGAATTTAGTAAAAGCAAGTCTTGTCAGTTTGGCTGAAGTCAAATCTGAACAAGTTAAACCTGTCATGTGGCTTCCTGGTAATGTTATCAGTCGCAATAGTGCAACCATTTCAGCAGAACAAAGTGGTCAATTATTATGGATTGCTGACATTGGAGACAAGGTTAATAAGGGCGAAGTCATTGCACGTATTGATAATCAAGAGCTAGCATTACAATTAGCACAACTTAAAGCCGAAATGCAGCAATTGCAGGCCAATGTTGAGTATTTACAAAAACAAAAAAAACGCATGCAAGCACTGGCTCAAAAAATGAGTACATCACGCAGTGAATTAGACCGTACAAACAGGGATTTAGCAGTAGGAGAATCGCAATTAGACGTTTTAAAATTGCGTGTGCAACAAACACAATTATACCTAATGCAAACCAGTATTCGTGCTCCATTTGATGGAGAAGTGAGTCAAAAATTTTCTCAAACTGGGGAGTTGGTGGATAATAGAACTACGCTATTACAGCTAACTGATATACATGCTTTAGATATTCAAGTTGCAGCACCCTTAGATATTGCTGGTTTTATTCAAGACGATACAGTGGTTCTAGTCAAATGGAGAGATAATATTATCCATTTACCTATCAGAACATACAGTAGTGCGGGTAATCAAGCATCGAGAACATTTGATATACGTCTTGATGCGAGTAATATCCCTCTTTTCCCTGGTAGTGCTGTGACTGTTTCACTACCTAGAAATAATGAAGCAATAGCAACGTTGGTTCCTAGAGATGCACTGATTTTACGAGAAGATGAAATTTCTGTTTTAAAAGTTGGTGTTGATAATGTCGTTCAAAAAATACTTGTACAAGTCGGTCTAGGCATGGATGATTGGATTTCCGTGGTTGGAAATATTGCAGCACTCGATCAAGTGGTTATAAGGGGAGGAGAAGATTTAACTAGCGGGCAAAAAGTACGCGTTAATTGATTAAGTAGTTAATGGCCTCTTAAACAATAAAGCGATGATTACTCATTACGAATAGTCACCGCTTTGTTGGTTGCTGAAAAAGCTTATCCTTGAGTATTACCTTTAAAATATCGAAGTTTCTTAGCTGAGGTTACCATGTCCCACAAAGTGATCGCTAGTATCACCGCCAAGATGATATAGACGTTTATGTTGATGATAGGTTCTATTTTCGCCCAATCTAACTTTGCTAAATCTGAGACTGCTATAGCAACGAATTTCGAAAATTTACTGATTTGAAATAGTATGACAACAGATGCAATATCTAGAACAATTCCTACAATCAGAGTTATTCGGTTGTAACTACCACAAGCTAATTTGTATAAGCAATTAAGGACGTCTAATCCAAGAACGATATTCACACTCCAAAATACCGCCTGCCACTCTGGACTCAAAGATACGTCCATAAATGGTATTGTGTAGCTTCCTGTTGGTAACCAACTGAACAAGTTGTTCCACCAGCCTAAAAATAAAACCAAAAATAGTAATTCGAAAACAGTTTCTACTCGACTTAGCGATAATTTAGGGCTGCTTGCTCGAAGGTCTTTGGCTGAAAAAGAGTAAAGGTATTTTAAATCAAAGCCGAAACGCTCCATTAAATAGAAAATAAGCGTTACATAGGCAAACACCCATATTGCTGTATCAATCAAACTCCAAAATAAAACGAAGCTGTTAAGGATAATATGACCGTTAGAGATGATTGTTGGTAGTGTTAATAAGATCTTGATACTAAATATAATCAAGATCGCTAATTCCAATGCTTTTTTGTAAGCTGGAAAATAGGATTCGCCAATTAATTTTTGGTTCGGTAAATAGCGAGCGGCAACCTGCATTGGATGACCTATTTTCACCAATAACTCCTCCTGCTCATCTTGGGTCAAGTCTCTATTCAGCTGTTCTTGACGTTCTTCAAATTGCTCGTAAATAGAAGCTTCAAATTCGTCTCTTATATCCTGTTTCATCTCGTCGGGTAAGTACGACTCTAAGCTGTTTAAATAGTTGTCTATCATCTGCATTGTTGTTCTCCGGTTATTGGCCCTAACACTTAGTGATTCTTGTTAGTACCATTTAGAATATTAGTTAAAGTTGATTCTACATTTTGCCAATCCTGAGTGAGTTGCTCTAGTGTGGTTTTACCAATTTCCGAGAGTTGGTAGAATCGCTTTTTACGGTTGTTTTCTACTCGCCAGTCGCTGGTTAGTAATTCTTGCTTCTCTAGACGCCTCATTAATGGGTAAAGTGTCCCCTCATCAATATCTAAGCCCTTTTGACTAAGCGTCTTGCGAAGAGAATATCCATAATGCTCCTCCCGTAACTCTGCTAGAACAGCCAAAATGAGCACTCCACGGCGTAATTCCAGTTTTAACTTTTGATAATGTTCGCTCTCACTCATAAGTATTCTCTTTACTGTGTGATATACAGTATGTGCCAAACAGTGTGTGTAGTCAAGTATAAACCTAAATATAAGCTCAGAAATATGAGGTCAAGATAGTTATTTCATTTTTTTTTAAGTCTATTTCCGTATTTTTTTAAATGAAACAAGATGACATCAATTCATAAAATATTTGTGGAGAAAGGGTTTTTCCAAATTAAATAAATGGGATCGGAGTCGTTGACTTTGATTCAATTGAAGTAGCAAAACCCTGTTGTGTTGTAAGCCAATTGATAGATTAAATAAAGTTTAGTGCCTGGGAAATGTCTGCAATGATGTCTTGTGGGTTTTCACAACCCACACTTAATCGTATGAGCCCTTCTGGTAAATCATCAGTGCCCCAGCGAGCACGACGTTCCGCCATGGTGTGCATGCCTCCAAAACTTGTGGCTTCATAAATTAACTGGGTATTGTTGAGAAATAACTCTGCATTTATTTTTGAGCCTAAATCAAAACTAATCACAAAACCAAAATGCTGCATTTGTTTGCAGGCAATTGCATGTGATGGATCATCGACTAATCCTGGATATCTGATTGATAGGGTTTTATCATGCTGAGACAGATAATCAGCAATTAACATGGCATTATTGACCATTCTCTCTAAACGCATATCCAAGCTGGAAAGCCCGCGTTGCATTAACCATGTTTCCATAGGAGCTGGAATACTGCCAGATACTTTACGCCACAATAGCATGGATTCATAGAGACTTGAGTTCTGCGTGGCAACATGACCAAACACTACATCACTGTGGCCGTTCATGGCTTTGGTATCAGAGCACATGGAGATATCAGCGTCCAATAATAAAGGTTTTTGTCCCAGTGGTGTTAATGTGGTGTTGTCTATCGCCAATAATCCACCATAAGAATGAATTTTTTTGCTAATTTTTTGATATCAACCACATCCAACATGGGATTGCTGGGTGTTTCAATAAAGACCAATTTAACCGAAGAAAAGTCAGCCTCAGGAATTTGTGAGGTAGGCAAGGTCTTGACATTAACCCCAAATTTTAATAAGAAATTTTCTGCATATGAGCGGGTTGTATGGTACCCATCTGATGCCAATAAAAGGCTATCTCCTTTTTTTAAAATGGATGTCATCACTGCCGCAGCGGCAGCCATACCCGAAGGAAAAATCAACACTTTACCCATCTCTAATTCGCCAATGGATTTTTCTAGCACATCCCAGGTAGGATGAGCATGCCGTGCATATTGATGGGTGTCACCGTTTGTATCACCAGACAAATGAAAGGTACTGGCAAATACGGGACCAGGAATAAAGGGTTCACCGTTTTGTGATTTACCCAGGCCGGCATGAACTACTTTGGTTGACTGGTGTTGTTTCTTATTCATAACTTTTCATCGGTATCATTTTTTACTATTATACGGTTTAGGCTTTAAATAATCTTTACATTTTTAAGCTTCCTATTACCGACACCCAATAAACTGAATCATCAAGGTCAGAGTGAAACTCCCTCGTTATATAAGTTCAAATAACAAAAGCCTGTGATAGAATATAAAACATAAATAGATACACACTGACTAAAAAAGCTGTAAGCTAGTCAGGTATTTTGTAAATAGTCAAAACATATCCTTATGGCAATAGGTTTACCAAAAAAGATTCTTGTATTAATAATGTTCATTCATAACAGCTTCAGTATTGAGTATTTTATACAGCATAAAACCATCATAACAACACCGGATGTATTTGCATAACTAATAAATCATTTACTCAAAGCCATCAACAAAAATTAAATCTAGGTCTACTATTTTTTCATCTGCACCAATATCATAAAAGAACAAATTAGATATTGGAGACTGATTATTGGGGTCGTCAAAACCTCGGTCTTCATAATCAATGTCTTTATAAGTCACTGTGGTACGAGATGGTGTATTAAAATAGTCAATGGCTCTTGAATTTGCACTTAAATGTAAATCACCATTGGCTCTGTCTACAAACAACACTTCTCCAGGAACAGTTTGGGTTATAAAATCTCCGCCAGCAAAATTAATGGCATCATTGAATACGCCATTAATTTCTAAAATAGAATCCGTTTCATTGGTTATTAAGGCACAGATATTTACATCAACCGTGTTAAAACCTCCAACACTACTTATATTGTTGTGTGATATTAATGGAACGCCAGGATTATCAATAATATTTGAATGCGCTGCAAAAAGGGGCGATATACTATTGCTAGTATTCCAGTCCAAGTCAATCACCGCATTAAATGTTTCGTTGTCAACAATAGTATTGTGTATGAGAGAAACATCTAATGAACCAAAAAAACCAAACAATCGACTAGTAGTTGCTGTCCTCCCATTGTTGAAAAAGACATTACTCTCTATATTTAAAGACTTTCGATTTGAAAGATTAAAATAACTGAACCTCAACACCCCATCAAAATTATTTTTAAAAGTGCTATTTGAAATATTAGTATTATTGATTGTTCCACTAATGACCGTTCCAAAATTGTTTTCTAATAAATTACAATTCAAATTACTCCAGCATGATTGCAAAAAACGCTCTAAGCGAAACTCTGAATCATCTAGAAAAATTATAGAAGATCCGATATTTCCCTCTATCCATGTAGCGTTAATTTTTACCTCACTGTTTTTTGCATAGATTACGGCTCCTTGTCTACCACTGCCGGTTTGGTTGCTTCTAAAACTCACAGGGTTGGTATCATCACCTAAACAACCCACTGATCCACAGGATTGATGACCATGCAATCTGATAATGGCATTTTGGGCATAAATTGCTCCGCCATGACCCATGGATGTATTGCCATCCATACCTGT
>JAESTH010000214.1 GCA_016763695.1 Alcanivoracaceae bacterium | reverse complement strand
TTTCTTCTTCTAGCACAGTTAGGGCATCTATCCCATCAACAGCAGTGAGTGTTTCAAAACCTGCATTTTTTAAGGTATCAACCATGCTGCCACGAGCACTGATCGAATCATCAACCACCAATACTTTATGGGCTTTAATGGGCTTAATTATTGGCGGCATTTGGTTGCTGGTGTTTTCCTTATTCATTGGCATGCGTAATAAGTCGATTAAATCAAGAACAGGGGCAATACTACCATCGCCCAATATCGAAGCGCCCAGGGTGCCTGTCAATCTGGGTACATAGTCACTAAATCGATTAACCACCAGGCTTCTTCCCGTTAAGGCTTCGTCAATTTCCAATGCGACTAGATCATTGTCTGTTTTTATTAACATCAATGGCACGGCTTTTGAATAATTAGCATCACCGTCAATTGGTAAGCCTAATAGTGCTTTTAACTGAAAGATTTTATAATGTTGTTCATCATGAGTGAACTCATAACCATCTTTTGTTTTCTGTATCTCACCAGCATCTGAGAAAAGAACCTGATCAAGACTGCTACTGGGTGTTGCGAAAACCAGTTCTCCAAGTCTGAAAAGTAATAAATGCATAGAAATCAGGGTTAAGGGCATACGCAGGGTAATACAACTGCCATTGCTAGCTTCGCTACTGACGTCTATGCTTCCACGTAAATCTCTTACTGCTCGATTGACCACATCCATGCCGATACCTCTACCAGAAACTTGAGAGACCTGTTCGCGGGTACTGAATCCAGGGATTAAGGTTAAAGCTAACCATTCTTTGTCAGATAATTCTGTTGTTGCATCTAGCAGCCCAGAGCTTATTGCCTTTTCTCTAATATTGTTAAGGTCGAATCCACGTCCATCATCCCTACACTCAATCAATAGACTTTCACCTTGGCGACTATAATCAAGATAAATATGACCTATTTCTGGTTTATTGGCGTATATTCTTTGTTCGGGTTCTTCAATACCATGATCTACGGCATTACGTAATACATGTAACAAAGGATCAACAATGCTATCTAAAATTTGGTTATCTACCAGCATGTCTTCACCGCTGATTATCATTTTAACTTTTTTATCAGTGGCTTTTGCTGTTTGTCTGACTCCACGCTGTAAACGTGCTGAGATACTTTCAGCAGGTGTTAATCTGGTAGACATTAAGGTGTCGTTTAAGTCGGTACTTAAATCATCCAGTTGGTAGCGCATTTCATGAAGATTTTTCAATGAGCTGGATAAAATGCCTGTAAATGCAACGACATCACGCAATGTTTCTGCCAAGGCATTGGCGGCACTATGCAATTCGTTATACTCATCCATTTCCAGAGGATCAAGTGCATTTTTTTCCGTATTGCTGGCAGTCAGTATTTTTTGTACAGGTACACTTTTTAGTTCGAGTAATTCTTGTAAAGTTGCTAATCGTTGATTAACTAAAACATTGTGTTCTTCCAGTAATTTAGTTTGGGTAATTGATTCACCCATTACCCCTTCAATTTGTACAAGTGAAGTAGACATTTCTCCTGCTAAACTGGTTAACAAATTCATCGATTTTGAGGAAACACGCATCACACCTTCTACAGTTTTTGCTACAGCCTGTTTCTTGTTTGTACCTGGCTTAACGGTTTCTTCAGTATCTGCGCTGGCCGTATCTGGCTGCTCTGAAACGGCCTCATTGGTCTGTGATAGATTATCATCGCCGTGTGTTTCGGTAATTATTGCATGCCATTCATTCAGTTGCAGGAGTATCTGGTAGGTATTTGTTGGAGCTTGTTCTTTGCCACATACCGCAGCGATAATTTCTTCCAAATGGTCGCATGACTCAACCAGTATTTCCCCTAAGGCATGCCCAAGTTGCGCCTTGTTATCCACCAGATAATCAAAAACATCTTCAAGCAAGTGAGTCAGCGTTGCGGCGGCGGTTAAGCCAACTATATTAGCTGTTCCTTTAACTGTGTGGGCTATGCGCTGGGCTTTTCTGATAATCTCAATATCACCGTTGCCAGCCGACATGGATTGTATAAGAGTTGATAATGCGGTGACTTGTTCTGGTACTTCAACGTGAAAAACATCAATAAGGCGTAAGTTGACATCTTCTGCAAACTGTAAACTAATGGCATCAGGGTCAATGGCTAGTTTCTGATAGGCTGTGGCACCTTCTTCGGTAGAGCCCGCTGCTACCAAAATGTTTAATAACCTTTCTGCCAGTCCATCAGCAGCGTCTTCTGCAAATGGTAAAGGCCAGTTATGGTCTTGAGCGATAAGTAAAATAGTGCCAAGTAGCTCAACATTTTCTGGTTCATCCAGGCATTGTTGAACACTTTTCAGCCATTTTAGTGCCAAAGGCGCCAGTGATTGCCACTGATGATCATTTTCAGTGTCAATACCGATTGCTTTTATGTTGTCAGAAAAGAAAATACACAGTTCAGAAAATTCAGAAAACTCTATGATTTCACCAGCTTCTCCCAGACAGTTAATAAAATCTAATATATGTTGTAAGCTGTCTTTTTTCTTCTCATGGTTGAATGTATCTTTAATTAACACATCAAAATGAGCTGAAACCTCATCATAAGAATTTGTAATTTCAGAACTTAAAACTTGTAGTATTTCCCTTTCAATCATTTTACGGCCATCTATTTGGTTTTGGGTTGAGGTAGCTTAAATACACGTACAGCTTGAATTAAGTGTTCGGAAAACCCAACCATTTCTTTTGTTTGTTGTATCTGACTTGCCATCCCTTGAGATGTGTCATCTGAGCTTGTCATCATATCTTGGGCTCTTTCTACCAGCGTTTGACTGACCACTGCCTGTTTTTGAGATTCCTGCGCGATCCTGTTAACGGCTGTTACCAGGTGTTCGGTATTTAACAGGTTGGTTTTCATCTGTTGACCAGCTGTTTCTGCCATGTTTGTCCCTGTTATTACTGTGCTGATGGTTTTATCCATGGTGGCAATGGTGTCGTTGGTATCAATCTGTATGTTTTTCACCAGGGCGGCAATTTGTGCTGTTGCATCTCTTGAGCTTTGTGCTAGCCTTTGTACCTCTTCTGCAACCACTGCGAAGCCACGCCCAGCTTCACCTGCTGCCGCAGCCTGCATACTGGCATTTAGTGCTAATACATGGGTTCTTTCTGAAAGGGTGTTGATGATATCAACAATGGAGCTAATTTCCTGAGAGCGTTCACCCAGGCCTTTAATTCGTTTACCTGTTTCCTGAATGGATTCTCTGATGTCATTCATACTGGATAATGTACCTGATACAGTATTGGCAGTCGCCTTGGTTGCCATCGATGTTTTTCCTGCAATGGTATCGCAATTTCGGGCAGTTTCAGCAATGGCCTTTAATTGTTTCGAGGCGTTTGTTAGATTGAGTGAGGTTGCACCAGATAACTCTTTTTGAGTGGTAACGGACTCATTGACAGAAATTGCCTGTTCATTAATCAGGGCACTTGAATGGTTCACTTGGTCGGCGATCTTATTAACCAGCAATAATACCTCAACAATTTCATCAACCATCAGGTTAATAGCATCAGCTACAGACCCTGTAATGTCTTGGGAGACAGGTACATTGACCGTTAAGTCTCGATCGCTTAATGTTGCTACGGACTCCAGCAGGGTATACACAGATTCATTCAATTTTTCATTTTCTTTCTCGGATTTAACCAGTGATTGCACTTTGTCATCTAGCATAGCATCAAGGGCGTTACCCAGTTCCGCGATTTCATCCGAACCTTCCAGTAGGCTTCTTGTTTCAAAGTCACCATCAGCCACTTTCCGCACTGTTTTTGATATTTTATCCATGGGATTAACTATTGATCTATAGATTAAGTAGGCCATGAGTCCCATTAAAATCAATCCACCAATAATTAAAATGATGCTTAACCAAAAGTAGTTATCAACTGTTTCCAGTGCGCCTTCGAAGGTTTGAGATGATGCCAGCTGACTTTGGCCAATGGTTTGTTCCAATGATAATTTAAATGGGTCAATCAGACCAGCCAAATCATTCAGTACAAATAATGAAAGATAGGATGTATTTTCATCAACAAATAATCGATTCAGTTCATCAAACGTTTCATCTACACCTGAAATACTGGATGCCAGCTGCTTATTTTCCAAACCTGCTGATTTGGAAAGATCTTTCCAGTCTTCATCGGTTTTGGTCGTAACTTCTGCAAGACGGCTACGCCCATCTGCCCATGTCATGGCACCAGTATTTACTCTGTTTGCTGTTTCCTGCAAGGCTGCAATATTATTTGCCATATTACTTAGCTGTACTAACCCTTGGCCCTTGTTAAATACCTCTTCTGTTGAACTACTGCCAGAGCGTAAACCATTCAAAGCGAATACTCCAATTATTAACAGAATGACAATCTGAACTCCAATCAAAACACCTAAACGTGGTGCAATACGTAAATTACTTAGCATTGTTAACTTCTCCTATCAAATCTATATAACTCATAAAACCTTACCCTTTTAATGTGTATTAAACAAAACCGACCATTCGTTATCTTGCATCGGTTGGAAACCAGAATCTGCACCCAAACGTGTCATAACAACTAAATCTGAACCTTGATTATCATCGGTAAAATTTAAATCAACGCCCCCCTGAGAGTATTGGCTACTGCGAATACTTTCAAGAAATTTCGCTCTGGTGATTTCACCCTTGATGTCATTCATGGCTTTTAGCCACATTTTCCCTACGATATAACCCTCAAGGCTGACATAACCAAACTTGCTGCCAAGGGCATTTTTTGCGCGTTGTACTATTTCTAGCTCAGAATCCAGTGGAGGAACCACTTGAGTCATGATGACCCCATCAAAAATATTTGCACTAGCTAAAGTGCTGCTGAGGTTGCCTGCACCAGTAAATGAAACAGCACTAACTAACCATGTCTCTCCCTTGTAGCGGGAATACTCGATAAATTTTGCAATGGCAGTATAGGCACCAACTGTAACTACAATTTTGCAACTAATGGATTGTGCTTGTTCCCAGGCTTTTAGTGATTTGTAGCCAGGAGCCGAAATATTAGTGTTACGTTGATAGACACCTACTGGGCCAATGCTATTTCGCTGAGGATTTTCTCCTTCCATTTCAATGATCTGATTAAGGGCATTTCGTGTTTGTGTCGAGAGTTGATTCACTCCTGCAAATGCTCTTTTTATACCTGTAACGCCAGCCATACCATAAGCATCATTTTGTACAAAGGCACATATTTCATCTGCTTTAATACCATTTGCCAATGCGGCACTAATCACTGCTGCGGTTTCCTGTACATAGCTTGCACGGTAATTCGTTACATCTCCTACACCTGGTCGTAATAAGCCAGCTCCTGTAAAAAAGCCCACTGCTGGCACTCTATTTTGAGCGAGAATTGGTAATGATACTTTTGCTGTAGGGGTGCCAACATTACCGATCATTGCGAATATACCTCTATCAACCATATTTTGGGTTTCATCAATGGTTTTTTGCGGGGTATATGAGTCATTAGATGTAATATATTCGATACTCTTACCTTGTATCTTTTGGCCTTTTAAAGCGGCTTCAATCCCTGCCTTCATGCCAAGGCCAAGTCCTTTGGATCTGCCATTGAGGTCCATGACTCCGCCGATTCTGATGCTATTACTTGTAACTCCAGTCTCGACCGCCTCTACTGTTATACTTAGGCTAAATAGAATAAGCCATATTATGCCTTGTCCAAGCTTTTTTTGAATGTTTATATTTATTGCTTTAATCATTATATTTTTCTCCGATATTGCTATTGTTTTCAATAGCATCTACTCATAAAACCCCTATTATTTTGCTGCTTTGTTGTCATTTATTATGCTCTGCTAATGCCAGAAAGAGTTTCTGAAAAGAAAACTCGATCCAATTTTTGTTCTGATGCCAATAAACAGCTTTTATAGAAGTCTCTATCATTTCAGGTAATGCTCTGCCAAATTTCCCCGTGGGTTTTGCTTGACCCAAAAATATTTGTTGTGGAATATCATCTATCAACAGTCCTGCAACATTTGCATCCATTTGTATGGTCAGTAAGTATTTTTTTTGTTGGGGTTGTTTTTCTTCTACTGTATCAATAAGTATTGCAAGGTCATAAACAGGGATTAGAGTATTGTGTTGATTGACTAAGCCACTAAACCATGGGGGAGAATGTGGTAGCGTGTATATCTTCTCAATAGTACTAAATTGAGAAGGCAAGTGGGGGTTTTGTAGGATATTCAGACCTTTTACGGAAAATCCATATCTTGGAATTTCAGCTTCAAGGAATGAAGTTGCCAATGGCTCACTAGTGCCCGTGTCAATTATTGGGTTTGCATCAATACTCATAATGTGAATCCTTTAAATGTTTAAACAAACCTCTGAATCTGGTCCAAGATCTGGTCAACTGTATATGGTTTTATTATATATGCTCTAGCCCCTTGTTTGTGTGCCCATAATTTATCTACCTTTTGGTTGTTTGAACTAACCATAACAACAGGAATATCTTTGGTTTTCTCTCCTTTGGTCAGGAGTCTACAGGCTTTAAAACCATCCATCTCATCCATTACAATATCCATGAATATCAAATCTGGTATTTCTCCCTCAGCCACTTCAAGACCTTCAGGTCCAGATGATGCAGTTAATACTCGATAGCCTTTATCATTAAGAATGTCTTCTAATAACATGCGATCAGTTTTTTGATCATCAACTATTAATATTTTTGCTCTAGGCATTTTATTTTCTCCTCAGAATGTTTTTATTTTTTTTCAATACAGGAATGTATTTTTTGAGAACCGATAATAATCGACTCCCATTAACGGGTTTAGTTAAATATTGGTCACAACCAGCCATTACTCCTCTCAATTTGTTAAATGTTGACGATTTTCCCGTCAGCATAACTACTGGGGTGTTAAAAGAAGTAGGTGCTAACTTGAGTAGTTTGCACGCTTTATAGCCATTCATTTCTGGTAATACAATATCCAGAAATATTAAATCATATTTGGTGGTGCTGGCAAGTTCTATGCCTTTTTCTGCGCTCTCTGCAACATCTGTTTTCAGTGAATAGTTTTGTAAAAATATTTGCATTTGTGTTCTTACTGTGAGGCTATCATCTATTACTAATACACGGTTTTGTGTGTGTTCAGGTTGTTGATTAGATGATTTTTTAGGTGCTTCTGGTTTTTTGACTGGTAGTGGTGTTAGTTTATTTTTGCTGATTGCAGGAGCGGGTGCCTTATTCAGGTGTTTGATTGTTATTTCGTCAAGAATTTTTATCAGCAGACTGCCCAGTTTCTTTTTTGGTAAATAATAATAATCAGAATTTGCAGGTTTTTATCTTTAGTTGATGTGATGATTACAGGAATAGAATTATTTCTCTGTTTACGAATCTGAACCTGTTTCATAGCCAACTCATCATCGCTATCAACAAATAATATATCTGCATTACAGTGGCTATCCAGTGATAACACATAACTTTTGCCATTAAGGTTTATTATTTTCATCAAGCTGGACACAATCATGGTCAAGCTCCTGTTATTACAAAGCATTTCGACAACATATGTTCTATTCTTGGTGTTTTTTTGCATTTATCATTTCCCTGGTTATGTTAACATGAGTTTTTTTATGGTTCCTGATTTAAAGTTTACCTATAAAAATTGTTTATTAACTTAATAAATAATTAGTTTTCATTCTATATGGATAGTTTTAAAAATTATAATTAAGTATAAATCGGTATTCAGCCCAATCCAGTCCTGGTCTGAAATCTGAAGGGAAGTTTCCCCTAAAACGTAATGTTAAATTGTTAATGTTTTTTGGTTTAAATATGAGGTCAAAGCCACTTTCTTTGGCAGTAAAATCTGTGCCGTTTACATAGGCATTGTCGCTACCAATATCAAAGGAGGCATGATATAAATCAAATGTCAGGTTCACTCCCAAGGCATTGAAGTTATACCGTCCACCTATTTTAAATGCATCGGTATCCGCAAAAAATTGATGGCGGGTGGCCATTGCTTGTGTAAATGCTGGCATGCCTGCCCATGGGGCTAAAATACCACCGTTAGTGGCTGCACTATTATTGGAACCACTGTCAGAATAGGCAATATATCCAGATATATTTTTAAAACCAACGCCTGCTTTTATGGCAAAATAATTACCATCAACACGACCTAAATCTTCATCCCCTACACCTGATTGATTGATGAGTTGTGCAGAAAAGAAGGGTTTGGCCAAGCCTTGAGTAGCAAATTTAAAATCTGCCTGTGCATAAATGGTGTTAAATAAATCAGTGGCGTAGTAATCCCATATCTGTAGAGATAGAGTATCAGAAAATTTATGTTTTACACCACCAAGGAATAATCCATTATTATTAATACCGCTGGTATAGTTTCCTATATTCATGAATCGAGCACTTTCATTATTTAGACCATAGCCACTGGCTAATGATAAAGCGCCACCAGCTGTTATGTCCCCACCGTTAAGGCCAATTTGCGGGTAAGCATTGGAAAATGAACCAGCAGCCATTTTATTGACATGGGAAAGTGTAAGTGTGGTATTTTCAAAACCTGTGTTCTCGTATGTATATGCCATAAACAGGGTAGGTAGCATACGTGCGTCATCAGTACCAAGAAAAGGGGTTGTTAACTTCTGTCTGCCTGCGGTAAAAGATGAGGATTCTCCAGAAAACTTCACATATGCTTCTCCAAGAATGGAGTAAGAGTTTTTGTCATCATCAAAGAGAGTGCCATCAACTGCGGCGGGATTGTCATCATTAACGCCTAAGCCATTGCTCGAATAAAAGCCAACTCCAAAGCTCACGCCATGCCATTTCCCTGTTTCTCCTCGCAAGTGTCCACCCGCTGCAAGTGCATCCCTGTCTGTTATACCATCTCCAACTGACCCGCTCCAATCCCTGTTAATGTAAAAGGATCTTAACTGTCCGCTCCATTTGCTTTCTTTTAATGCTTCTTCAAGTGTTTCTCCTGCTTGAGCCAATAAGCTCATGGTGCCTAGTAAAACACCTCCTATTATTTTCTTTACCATAATTCTTCTCATAAAAATTTATTTAAATTGTTATGTGGGAAACGGTTAAATTTATTATTATTATTTATTTCTAATGTGGAACTGGCAATGGCTAATTTTATTATTATTGTTGTTTTGTAGGGCTTAAGTAGGATGGTGTAATTTTTTTCTTTCTTGAGTTTTATAAAATCATAATAATTATTTTTATGCAAGATAATTATCAAAAAATAATAATCCAGCTTGAGGTGTTTGTAGACCAAAATGGTTATGGATATATTTATTTTTTTAATTAAAAATGTTTATAAATGGCTAAAATATTGGCTTTGTGAGGTAAGGGGGCTTTATACGTATTATGTGATTGATATCACAAAAAAAGAAAATAACAGTATTAAAAAATTTACAATTGTTTGCAGTTGACAAAAAGTGTCAGTATAGGGGCTTATTTTTTAATGACTGGTTTTGAGTAGGACTAATGGAGTGTTTATTACTAGATGATGATGGTAATCAAACGTTCAAATACGGATATTATATATTGTCAGACGCTATTGATGATACCATGAAACTATTTTTTAAATATTTTTATCTAAAACCCATTGGAGAAAATCATTTTGTTAGGTACAAAAACACAATATCTACTTTTGTTATTATTTTTTATTTTTAACTCGGGTCTGCTGGCAAAAGTAGATGCAAATAAACAAGCTGATTTGAAAAATGAATTAACTCCATTTGGTGCAATTCGAACTGGGAATGACGGTGCTATACCTGCCTGGTCTGGTGAGGCAAAAACTGCTGATGGAGAGCCTCTGTTTACCATTACCGCAGAAAACCTTGAAAAGTATAAAAATAATTTAACCATCGGACAACAGGCCTTGTTTGAGCATTATCCAGATAGTTTCACTATGCCAGTATATCCAACACACAGAACGGCAATCGCGCCAGAGTGGGTGTATAAAAATACTGCAATTAACGCAATTAATACGACTCTCAATAAAGACAGTACTGGTTTTGAAAATGCCAAGGCTGGTATTCCTTTTCCTATTCCTCAATCAGCACTGGAGGTTTATTTCAACCATGTCAGTCGATGGCGAGGGTTGCAGTTAGAAAACCAGGCCAGTGATGCTGTGGTGTATAAAAAAGGCAGTTATACCCTATTTACCCGTAATTCATTAGTCAGGTTTGATGGTTACCTGGAAAATAATACCAGCAAATACTTTGTTTCGCTTATTTCCAAGACTTTAGCACCATCGATTAAATCAGGTGGTGGTGTGTTGGTTTTAGAGCCACTGGATCAACTTAATGAAAAACGTGCGGCGTGGTTATGGGACAAAGGTCGGCGCAGAGTGATCAGAGCCCCCAATATAGCCTATGATAATCCAGTGCAGTCCTCTTCTTCATTGCGTACGGTTGATGATACCGATTTAATCAATGGTTCACCTGATAAATTTAACTGGCAGTTACTGGATAAACGCGAAATATATATTGGCTATAACAATGAAAGACTTGGCAGTAAAAAATTAAAATACAAAGATATTTTGCACAAGCAGCATATCAATCCTGAGCATACCCGTTATGAGTTACATCGTGTCTGGGTAATTGAAGCCACCTTGAAAGAAAAATGGCGGCACCTGTATTCCAGACGTACTTTTTATATTGATGAAGACTCATGGCAGGTTGTGGTTGCCGATCAATACAATAAACAAGGCAAATTATGGCGTGTGAGTTTATCCTATCCCAAATTTTATGCGGATATGCCTGGGATATTTCCTGTGATTAATGTGTTTCATGATCTAATCAGTCAAAAATACCATGTTATGGGTTTACAAAATGAAGAGAACGGTGAAAATAAATTTAATGGCGAATTGGCTAAAGACAGCTTATTTACACCTTCTGGTTTCAAGCGTTTTATGCGTTAAACAATTTAGTATGGGTTAATAATGACAAAATTGTTTTCAATCAAAATCTGGTTTTCCACCTAACAAACCAGCTGCGACCAAAGGTTCTGTATGTAGCAGGTTGAGTACTGCCAGAGACTCCACTTTCAATAAATGGCGGGGCCCTATCAAACATATTGTTGATGCCTACAGTAATATTGGTTTGTTGCCAGGGTAGGGTATAAGTAAGGGCAATATCACTGTAGGATTGGCTGGGTATACGTTGTGTCAGCTCTGATGTATTAAGGAATTGTAAATCGGCTGCTATATCGCTTAAATAATTTAAGCCATAATTAATACTCCAGTCATGGTAATCCCACACCACTGTCAGTTGAGCACGTTCTTCATTATAGGCTGAATTTTCGGTAAACCGCCCTTCTAATTCAACAATGTCATCACCTGTGAATTGTTGTCTATGGTTATCAAATATTTTGCTATATTGCATGCCTATAGCAAATTGACCATAGTCTGTACCAAAAGTATAATTTAAAGCAAAGTCCATACCTTCACTCAATGTGTTACTGGCATTTATAGTCGTGCCTGAAACGGCAATAATTGAGCCATCAATACGTCTGGAAACACGAGCACATTCAGGAGATGCTACACTAAGGCTATTGAGGCAATTTAAAATTGTTTGTGTGAAACCAATGTTAGCAAAACCACCATTAAGGTCAATCTGCCACCAATCCAGTGTAGATGTAAAGCCCTCAAGAAATTCGGGTGACCAGACAATGCCTGCTGTTTTGGTAGCGCCTGATTCTGGCTTAAGGCCAGGATTTCCTCCGAGTATTTGTCTTAGTTGAGTGTCAATTTGTGGTAAACCAATAGGTGGTACGCCTTGAGCAATACATATGGCTTGTTGTTCAGCCGTTAGATTGTTAAAATTACTGTTTTCACAAGGGTCGGATGCTTGGGGGAATGCATTAAATTGTTCTGTAAATAATAAGCTGATAGATGGTTCATGGAAAACTTCAGCATATGTGGCCCGTATTAATAAGGAATCAGTAGGGCGATAAACAAGGTTACCCTGGAGTGAAGTATTTGACCCAGAAGTGGAGTAATCATCATACCTGGCACCTAGATTAAATGTTAATTCTCCCATTGCTTCACTATCCATCAGGGGGATATTAAACTCAGTACTTAAGCTGGTGACATCATATGACCCACTTAAAGGGCGGGCTTCCCCTCCTGTTGCATTATCAACGACCCTGGGTGAATCAAGGGTAAAATCTGATTCTTCATATCTGTATTCAAGGGCAAGTGTTGAGGTAACTTCGCCAGCAGGTAAATCAAATAATATGCCTGATATATTGGCATTAAATACGTCTAATTGGTTCTGAGTGACATTGGTTAATGTCGCACTGATATAATCTAACATTTCTTGAGTGACTGTTCCTGTGCCCCCCAAAAGATTTAAAGGCACACAGCCAGCTATTGGCGCATTTGTGGTGCCACATGTAGCAATACCATTTGTATCAAAAAATGAAGAGCCTAAAGCCAGTGCTAACCGAGAACCAATAAACTGCCCAAAATCACGATCAACACGTTCTCTAAGGCCCGAGTTGTAGCTGGCTTCCCAATTCCAGCTCGTGTTCATGATATTGCCTCTGACACCAAGTAGAGCTTGATATTGCTGAATATCCTGAGTAAAGCTGCGATCAACCTCACTCATACGACGTCTTACTCTGGTGATGTTTTCACCAAATGGATTAAAGACGTTATCAGCAGGGATACCATTTCCACCATTATTTAATGGGGCGGCTGGGTCAAAGTTAGAATCATAGGGAAGTGGAGCTAATTGCTGTGAAGAAGTGCGATGGTTATATCTAAAACTGGTAAATATCTCTACATTATTAATTTCTTTGTGACCATTGAAGAATATATTGGTTTTCTTAAATGGTGTTTGAATATAATTGACGGGTGCATAGTTGTACGTATCATTATCTGGATCGAAGAAATCACCATTAAATTCGCGGAAATCAGGGGGGCTTAATAATGCACCTGGAGTACCACAATTACCAGTACTTGGATCTGCACCATTTATCGTCAAAGAAGGGCCGCCGCTGGCAAGATTGAAATGACCACAGGGAATACGCGTGCTTCCCACAGTATTTAAATAATCAGCACCAACAACAAAACCACCTTCAGCAAATGCTTGTGCATCCAGTATGATGTATGAATCTTGTAAAAAGTCGTAAGGCGTATCACCCTGAGCAGCGGCACTTTGGTCTTCATACTGAATACCGAATACAAAGCCTGCATCATCAATTGATTGGCCAAAAACCAAGCTTCCCTGTTTTATTTCGACATTATCAGTGTCGAATGAGTCACTGATGGAAAACTCTACTTCCGCACCAGTAAAATCTGATCGAGTAATAATATTAACAACACCAGCAACGGCATCGGCTCCATAAATGGCTGATGCACCTTCTTTGAGGATTTCAATACGTTCTATCATGGCTGATGGAATTGACTGAAAATCTCCTTTGTCTACGGTTCTTCTACCATCGATTAACACCAAAGTATGCCCTGTACCTATTCCACGTAAGTCAATACGCACTTCTCCAGTTCCGCCAGCATTGGTTCTTGTGCTCAGTGGGGAACCGCTAAAATACGGTAGTCTTTGTAACAAATCACCAACATCAGTTAGCCCAGAGGCCAGTAGTTCTGCTCTTTCGATTATAATAATTGGCTGCGAATTTTTGAGGCCAATTCCCTGCAGGGTTGAGCCTGTTATGGCTATTAAACTTGTACTGTTTTTATCCGTGTCCTCTGGTTGTCCAATAGCAATGTTTGCTAGGGACAGGGAGGCAAGGATGGCAGAATATAACAATTTTCTCTGTGTGGTTATAGTGAGGTTGAGTTTTATTTTCATTTATTTTTCTCCAAAATAATTATCCATGGGTCATGCCCGAAAAATTACCTGGATTTTATGGTGAAATAACAAAAGATAGTTCTTTGTGGTCTTTTTATTAATGCGGTCTAAGTTTTAGTAATTGTATCGAGACTCTATTTGTGTTTGATATTATACACTATTTTAACAAATAATTACAACGTACGAAAATATCATCATTTATTGTATTGGTATTTATAGTGAGAGCAGGGTTAAATAGCACCACATAAAGTATCAATGTTTGAATATAAAACATGATATAATATATATTAAAGACGGTAATGGAGGGTGACGGTAGACAGTTGTTTATTTAAGTCATTTTAGAAGAGGTACAAAGGAATTTTTTACATGAAAAATTTAACTCTAATTTTTATCTTATTACCAATGTTCACATTGGCAAATCAAGGTTGTAGATTGTGGCAAGAAAGCGATTCAACAGCAGAATTGGTTATTGGCGAGATAACGCTGTCTGTTGACAATATCTTTGACTTAAGTAAAAAAGAAGAAAATAAAAAATTTCACAGATACGCCAATAAATGGCACATGAATACCAAAGAAAAGACCATAAATAGGGAGTTATTGTTTGAGGAGGGAGATAAATATGATGCAAGACTGATTAAGGAAACCGAAAGATTGATCAGAGCCAAAGCCTTTATCAAGGAGGTGGATATTTATCCTGTGGAAATTTGTGGCAATAGAGTGAATGTTAATGTTGATACTAAGGATAACTGGACTCTCACACCAGGAATTTCTTTTGGACGAACGGGCGGTAAAAGTAAATATTCTTTCGAATTACAGGAAAGAAATCTCTTTGGACAGGGTAAGAGTTTAGAGCTGAAATATAGAAAAGACATAGACCGGGTTCAGAGAAGTATAAAATATAGTGATGATAATTTATTTGCTAGTCGTAATCATTTAGATGTTATTTATGAAAATAACAGCGATGGAAAATTGAGATTCATTAACTTGTATAGGCCTTTCTTTTCTTTGGATGTGGAATATTCATGGGGTATAGAGTTTCTTGATCACGACCTGGTGAACTCACTTTATGAACGCGGAGAAATAAACGATGAAATTGGGCAAAATAGACAGTTATATTCGGCTAGATTTGGCAAATTAGTGAAAAGAACTAAAAAAGTGGTGCATAGGTATAATATTGGATTAACTGCAGATGAAAGTCGTTTTTTTAACAGTGATAAATTCCCGCATACTATTCTTCCTGATTTTAGAAGCTATCAATACCCTTGGATTAGTTATGAATATTTTGGTGAAAACTATATTGAAAGAACTAACTTTAATAGTATGGGTAGGCAAGAAGATATTTCTTTAGGGCATCGATTTAATGCGAAAATTGGCAAATCTTTTTCAGATTCAAGCATTCACTATGACTTTAGCTATGCAAAAGGCTTTTATGATGATGGTAATAATTTAATATTACTTGATACTTATTTCAACGGCATTTATCAAACCCGTTCTCTGCTCAATAGTCGCTTGGGAGGTAACCTTAAATGGTTTCATTTCCAGAGTCATAACAAAACATTTTTCTCCTCAGTGCTAATTGAAAAAGCCAGTAATCTTTTTTTGGAGAATCGTCAATATTTAGGTTCTGATACAGGTTTGAGAGGCTATCCATTTCGTTACTTACAGGGCAAGAACAAATTTTTAATCACTCTTGAGCAGCGCTACTTTTACAATTGGTATCCACTTAAGACTTTTCAGTTTGCTTCTGCACTTTTTATTGATTCAGGAGCAGCTTGGGACGATAGCATTGATAGCAATCATGTGACAAATATAGGTTTTGGTTTTCGTTTTGTTCCGACCAGAACTTCAAGTAGCAAAGCTATTCACGTGGATTTGACCATGCCTTTGGATGAGCGAAGTGATGTAGGCAACTGGCAGATTCAGTTACGAACCAGAAAATCATTTTAATTTGCGTTTACGCCATTATCTTTGGAAAATCATAAAATAGCAAAAATATCAGATATTTTATCCAGAGTTCTGTATTTTTTATTTTTTAGATCATGGTGATGTACTTCTTCATGTTGCCAGGTGGTGTGAAAAGGTATATGAATGGCATGAGCGCCAATATTTACCAATGGTAATATATCGGATTTGAGAGAATTACCAATCATCAAAAATTCTTCAGGTCTGATATCTAGGTGATTTAATAATTTGCTATAGTTATCCGCCTTTTTGTCACTTAATACTTCGATGTGATGAAAGTATTTTATCAAACCAGACTTTTCTAGTTTTCGCTCCTGATCCAACAAATCACCTTTGGTTGCCACGATTAAACGGTGTGTTTTTGATAAGGTTTTAAGTACTTGTTCAACACCTTCCAGTAACTCAACCGGTTTGTTCAACATGGTTTTGCCAATTTCTAAAATAGCCTGCATATTTTTGTGACTAACCTGATTATTTGACAGTTTTAATGCAGTTTCAAGCATGGACAAAATGAAACCCTTTATACCATAACCATAAATAGGTAAATTCTCTATTTCAATCTTAAACAACTCTTGGTCTATCTGATTAATGGTTTCATAGGGTTGCATCAACTGACCAAATTCCAATTCAGCATCACGAAAATAGGTTTCATTGACCCACAAGGTATCATCTGCATCAAAACCGATGACTTTTATGTTTTTGTACATCTATATTGCTCTTTTTCCTATTTGCTTACTTAATAATGTATCTAAAATTTTAATTTCGAGTTCTTCTCGTGAATTTAGTGGCATAAAATTACCAGGGTAGTTTCGTACCATCAGTATGCCAAAATCCACCAGTGTTATTCATGTCGAGCTCTGCAATTCGTTCAATCAAGCCACCTGCTGATTCGGCTGCATTGATTAATCCATTGTTGCCAGTCATGCCTGTGCGAACATAACCAGGATGCAGCAACGCCACGGCGATACCTTTGGGTTTTAAGTCTTGAGCCAGGCTGCAACCAACCATGTTTACGGCTGCTTTGCTGATTCGATAACCATATTGGCCACCTGATGTGTTATCGGTTAGTGAGCCCATGCGGCTGGTAATAATGGCAATTTTTGAACCTTTACTTAAGTTAGGTAAAAACCTTTCTGTGACACGAAGTGGTCCCAAAGTGTTGATTTCATATTGTCTGCGCATGGCGTCGTAATTAAGATTATCCAGGCTCATACTTTCGAGAATACCGGCATTATTGATTAACAGGTCAAGTTTTTGATCTTTTAACTTATCAGCCAATTTTTGAACAGAGTTAACATCTGCAACGTCAAACTCGGTTTCAATTTGGCAGTTTATGACCTCTAGTTCTTCACTTGACTTTCTACAGGCAACAATAACATGGTATTGCTTTTGTTGTAGCTGTTTTGCGAGTTCCAGACCGATGCCACGGTTGGCTCCAGTAATTAAAGCTGTTTTCATAATATTTATTTGCTTGGTTTAGTGTGTTATAGGATATAATTTCGTTATCTAAAAATCAATAAAACCATGAAATATATTATAGTTACTGCACTTGAAGATGAGGCGCAGGGTTTGGAAAAATTTGCGCCTGTAATCCATACTGGTATTGGTAAAATTAATGCGACCATCAAGCTTTATGAAGCAATATTAAGGTATGAGCCCGAATTAGTGATTAATTATGGCACAGCAGGTGGGATTACCGCTTTGGTTGGTTTACACAAGATTGCGCATTTTGTACAAATTGATATGGATGTCCGAGCACTTGATTTCCCACGTGGAGTCACGCCCTTAACAGGTGAGGAACTGCCAATCAAAACAGGTGTGGTTTTAGGTACAGGTGATAGTTTTATTACCAATGCAGAAAAACAACTTGAGGGTTTAGGGGTGGAAATTGATTTGGTTGATATGGAGGGATATGCACTGAAAAAGGTCTGCGAGCACCATGGGGTGGCATTTGAGGCTTATAAGTTTATCAGTGATGATGCCAATGAATCGGCTGGAAATGATTGGAAAAGCGCAGTAAAGAATGGCACACACCTGTTTATAGAATTATTAGAGGATAAATATTCTCGATCACAATTACGGGTTTAATAATTCACTCTTGCTGTCAACCGATAAAATAAGCAATACGTTAATATAACTAATTGAAAAAATGGGGAAACCATGCAAAAACATTTAATGTTATTAATGCTATTATTAAGCCTATCACATGCTTGGGCACAAGACAGCACAACCATAATAGCAGGGGCATCTACTGCAGATGGGCTTGATTTAATGGCTGTTAGTGAGCTGTTTAAGGAAACCGATAATCTGCAAGAGTTTGAAAAAACCTTAAATGACCCTGAACTTGGAGTCAATAATCTGGATCTGGATGGTAATGGAGAAGTTGACTTTATTCGGGTTGTTGAAGAAGTTGCGCAGTATACGCATATAATAATACTCCAGGCAACCATTGGAAAAGATGAGTTTCAGGATGTTGCAACCATTGAGGTTGAAAAAGCAGGTGATAATTACAATATGCAAATTCGCGGAAATGAAATTGTTTATGGCGCTAATTATTATATTGTGCCAAGTTATATACATGTTCATACCTGGCCAATAATAGCTTGGATATACAGACCTGTTTATCGTCCCTATCGGTCCACTTTTTATTTTGGTTTTTATCCACGTTGGTGGCGTCCTTATCATCCAGTTCATTTTAAAGTGTATCGTACCCGTACAGTAAAATGGACAAGAAGAAACACCTTCGTTGTAGTTAGAAGCAGTCGGGTGAAAACTGTTAGCAGGGTCAAATATAAGCCGCGTACATCAGTTAGAGCCAGTAGAAGTATTACTGTTAGAAGAACAGGTGGAAAAACAACCACAACCAAAAAAGCAGTAAAGAAAACCACTAATAAAAAGACTGGAAAAACTACGGTGAAGAAAGGCGTTAAAAAAACCACCAAAAATAAAAATGCTAAGAAGACAACGGTAAAAAAAGGCAAGAAGAAAACAGTTAAGAAGAAAAATTAATATATCACATTCAATTCTTAATGAATTGTGA
This sequence comes from Alcanivoracaceae bacterium, assembly GCA_016763695.1. Lineage (GTDB taxonomy): Bacteria > Pseudomonadota > Gammaproteobacteria > Xanthomonadales > Marinicellaceae > NORP309. The sequence continues at coordinate 11,147 of JAESTH010000214.1, read as the reverse complement.
ATTAATTACATCTCGGATTTATGATGTGAATCACATTACAATAAGTCATCGTGTTGGATCTGAGATTGTTCAGATTGAATTCACTTAATCCCTGTAATATTTGAATCACATTATTAAAAAACAGGAGCAACACATCATGAAAAGAAGCATTATAGTATTAAGCGTTTGTTTGTTTTCGAATACACTATTAGCAGCGACAGGTGCTTATTATAGTAAAACAAAAGGTAAGTGCATTGAGTTCAATATTGACGATGGAACAATTCCTGCATATAAAACACTTGGTTCTTGCAAACTTGCACATCAAGTAGTGGTTACAAAACCTAAACTTAATCCAAAAAAACAAAGCAAAGAAGTTGAATAAATAACTGATAGCGACTTGGCTTTAAATTCACATGGTTACTTTAATAAAATTAGAATCAATTTTGAATTCAGAGAAGTCTATAAATGCGATAAAAAAAGCCAAACAAAATGTTTGGCTTTTTTCTTTTTAATTAAATAATGGTGGGTTAAACCTTCATTTGTTTACTCAGGTTTATCAAGTAAAGCCTTGATGGATAACCTTACGCGATTTTGCTTATCGATTTCCAAAACTTTGACTTTAACCGTTTCTCCTTCTTTCAATACATCAGTGACATTGGCAACACGCTCATGTGAAATCTGTGAAATATGTACCATGCCATCTTTGCCAGGTAATAAATTGACAAATGCACCGAAGTCCATGATTTTAACAATCTTACCTTCGTAAACAGCACCAACTTCAACATCCGCGGTGATCTGCTCAATGCGTTTGACAGCTTCGCGTGAGTCTTCACCATTGACAGCAGCAATAGTAACAACACCATTGTCATCAATTTCAATAACAGTATTGGTTTCTTCAGTTAGGGCCCGAATAGTTGAGCCGCCTTTACCAATAACATCACGGATTTTGTCAGGATGAACCTTGATAGTAACTAGTTTAGGTGCATAATCAGACACTTCTTCTCTGGCACTATTTAAGACTTTGTTCATTTCGCCCAAGGTATAATCACGACCGCCTTTAGCTTGTGATAAAGCTTTTTGCATGATTTCTTCAGTAATGCCTTCAATTTTAATATCCATTTGTAAAGCGGTAATGCCATCAGCAGTACCTGCCACTTTAAAGTCCATATCACCCAAGTGATCTTCATCACCCAAGATATCAGATAAGACAGCAAAGTCGTCGCCTTCTTTAATCAGTCCCATAGCAATACCTGCAACGGGTGCTTTTAATGGTACGCCAGCATCCATCATTGATAATGATGAACCACAAACAGATGCCATTGAGCTTGAACCATTTGATTCTGTGATTTCAGAAACCACACGTATCACATACGGAAACTCTTCATCACTAGGCATAACTGCCATTAAACCACGTTTGGCTAATTTTCCATGGCCAATTTCACGACGTTTAGGGCCGCTCATAAAACCAGTTTCACCCACACAGTAAGGAGGAAAGTTGTAGTGCAACATAAATCTGTCTTTATCTTCACCATCAAGTGAGTCAATTAGCTGAGCATCACGACCAGTTCCTAATGTCGTTGATACAATTGCTTGAGTTTCGCCGCGAGTAAATAATGCTGAACCATGTGTTCTTGGTAATAAACCAACTTCTACCGCAATATCACGAACATCCGCTAAACCACGACCATCAATTCTGGGCTGACCAGTGAGGACCTTTTTACGAACATGGGCTTTTTCAATTTGGGCGATAATATCTTTAATTTCACCTTCAGTAGGGGAATCTTCAGCATCAGTACTTAGTGTGTCAATAGCATGAGTTCGCATGGTGTTCAAAGCCGCATATCGGTCTGCTTTATCGTGTGTGTTATAAGCAGCTACCAAAGGTTCTGCAATAACATCTTTTACCTGGTTTACCAGATCCTGGTCTAATTGTGGAGCTTCCCATACCCATTGTTTAACACCCAGGTCTTCAACCATTTCATTGATGGCAGAAATAACAACTTGTTGCTGTTGGTGACCAAAACTGACCGCGCCCAACATTATTTCTTCACTTAATAGATCGGCTTCTGATTCAACCATCAGTACTGCTGACTCGGTACCAGCAACCACTAATTCTAACTGTGATTCTTTTAACTGTTCGTTAGTCGGGTTTAAAATGTACTCACCATCTTGGTAACCGACTTTGGCAGCAGCAATTGGGCCATGAAAAGGAGCGCCAGATAAGCTCATGGCGGCTGATGCACCAATTAATGCTGGGATATCTGCATCTATGTCTTCACTGTATGAAATAACGGTTGCGACTACCTGAATTTCATTTTTAAAACCTTTGGGAAATAAAGGTCTGATTGGTCTGTCAATCAATCGACAGATTAAAATTTCTTTTTCTGTTGGTCTGCCTTCTCGTTTGAAAAAGCCACCAGGTATTTTGCCAGCAGCGTATGCTTTTTCCTGGTAATTTACGGTTAATGGAAAAAAACCCTGTCCTGGATTTGCTTCCTTTTTGGCTACGACGGCTACCATTACAACCGTATCTCCCATTCTCACCATAACTGATGCACTTGCCTGACGTGCAATTTCTCCAGTTTCCAATTCTACAGTATGATTACCATACTGAAATTTCTTTGTATATTTAGCCACTGCTATTTTCACCTTATATTAATTTATTTTGCCGTTATAAAAAAAGGTACACTATGTACCTTTTTTTTGATTTTAGATATTATCTACGCAATCCTAAGCGTTTGATTAATTTCTGATAACGGTCCTGATCCTTACTTTTTAAATATTTTTGCAACTTACGACGTTGATTAACCAGTTTCAAAAGTCCTCTTCTTGAGTGAAGATCTTTTTTATGTGATTTGAAGTGCTCAGTTAGGTAAGTGATTCTTGCTGTTAATAAAGCGATCTGTACATCGGCGGAACCGGTGTCATTTTCGCTGGTTTTATAATCATTGATAATTTCTTGTCTTTGTTCTACAGTCAACATGACTTTTCTCCAGTTTTCTGATGAAGATTACATTATAAATTCATCAAAGTTAATAGTACCAATCAAGCGTTGAACGATCGCATTGATCAGATTTGTTGCAGACCTCATCCGCAAGCGGGCGTATTTTAAGTGATAAGGCAGAACATTGCCAATGAAAAGTTTGAATTTAGTTGAAAAGCGCTTGAATATTCGATATTGTCAACAACCGTAACATTATATTTATTTTATGATTACAAAAGATGCAATAGAAAAGCGCTTAATCGAACAGGCAGAAGCAGCGATGGAAAAAGCTCATGCCCCTTATTCTGGCTTCTCGGTAGGAGCGGCAATAATGGATGAAAATCAGCAGATTCATCAAGGATGTAATGTCGAAAACGCCGCCTACCCATTAGGCGTATGTGCTGAAGGCTCAGCTATTTCAAATATGGTATTATCTGGTGGAAAAGAGATTAAAAAAATCATGCTGGTTAGCACCGGAGAGCAATTGGTCACACCCTGTGGAGGCTGTCGTCAAAAGATCAAGGAATTCAGTAATCCAGAGACAGAAATTATTGTTTATCATGATAATAAAACCACCGTATTCAGTATGGAGGATTTATTACCACATTCATTTTCCAAGGAATTTCTTAAATAAGACAATTTAAATCATGAAAAAACCACCGTTAATACCAACATTGATAGTTATTGCCTTTGTTATTTTAATGACTAATTTAGGCTTTTGGCAACTCAGAAGAGCGAATGAAAAAGAGTTGTTATTAGAGTTGTTGGCAGATGATAAAATCACCCAGATCCAGAAAAAAGATCAAATTAAACAATTGCCACAGTATGCTAATATTGAGCTTGAAGGACATTTCCTGAGTTCTCCGCAATTGTCGTTAGATAATCAGATAAACCAGCAACAAATAGGTTATCATGTTTTTACCCCGTTTGAACTGAAGGGTTTAAATTTAACCATCATGGTTAATCGTGGCTGGATTGCAAAAGATGATTTTAAAGCGGAAGCCCTCAGTGTTAATTCACAATCCACAACCATCATCGGTAAGCTCAACCATATTCCACAAGTCGGTATTCAATTGGGAGAAATTGAGTTAAGTAAAGATAAAGCCCCGCAAGTTATCACCTATTTTGATAAAGACAAAGTGCCCCCGTTTTTGCATGAGAGTCTATGCACAAGTCTCAATTGCGTGATTAGTAATAAAGTCCTACTGTTGCGTCAAGACCAGAATCAGGGCTTCAAACGCCACTGGAACCCTATCATTATGCCACCGTCCAAACACATAGGTTATGCTGTGCAGTGGTTTTCTATGACTCTTGTTTTGATTGTTATATTTATTTATTGGGTCAGAAAACTTAAGGTGTAGGTAAATAACCATATCCATGTTGTAAAACCCTAATAAATCAATGGCTTGAACTAATGTGGTCAATGTGACTTTATTGCATTTAATTCATCATACACATTACAAATGCAATTTAACTCAGGGTATAATCATCTGCTATGCAAATGAAATCCAATACCTCGAATAAACGCAGTCCAGATGAGCCAATAAATCTTAAGTTTAAATACAGTTGGCGACCTGAACAACAGCGGGTTTTAAGTAATATATTACAATATCTGGATGATAAACGCATACATCTTGTTGCGGCACCAGGTGCGGGTAAAACAGTGATTGGTATTGAGGTTTTTAACCAGTTAAAATTAAAAACACTGGTGGTTTCACCAACAAAATTGATTCGAAATCAGTGGTTGCAAAGGTTATGTGATTTTTTAATCATTGATGAGAAGCCAGAGTGGAGTGGCATTGATTTGGATGAAATCAGTCAGTTTACCAGTACCACCTATCAGGGCTTGTTTAGCTTGGATAAAACCATTAGTGAAAAAGGCAATGCTGATGAGCAATACAACTGTATCAGTGAATGGTTTGTTGAACATGAAATTAAATTATTGATTTTGGATGAAGCACATCATTTAAAAGATGCATGGCAGAGAGTCTTGATGAAATTTATTGATACATCAAAAGATCTGATCGTGGTGAGTTTAACGGCAACTCCACCTTATGATGCCAGTGTTTTGGAATGGTCACGCTATCAGCAATTGTGTGGGCCAGTAGATGAGCAGATCAGTATTCCTGAACTAGTCAGGTCAAATTCATTATGTCCGCATCAGGATTATATCTGGATGGTAAAAACTGATGAGAAGAATATCACTTCGCTGAAAAGACATCAACAAAACCTTACAACATTTATAGACAGCCTTGGCAGTCATGCTGAGTTATTGTACTTGCTAAGTCTGCATAATTGGCTCAATGATGATATCGAGCTACAGGTCAAAGATGTTTTATATCATCTGGATGAATGTTTTGCCCTGCTTGGTTTATTGAAAGTGCAGGCACGGCAAATACCAGATAGAATTTTACAAATTTTAGACATCAATATCGATAATATTCAGCCAATCACAGTGTTTGGTTGGGAAATGTTGCTGCAAAGTTTTATTGATGGAGGGCATTATCCTCAGATAAAACCTCTTGATATATTTCGACAGACTTTTGTCTCATTGCTGCGCAGTAAACACTTTCTTAAACATAAGCGCATCAGTCTTGATAGTAGCAAACGAAAACTAGAAGCTTTTAATAAAACCCAGGAGCGCATCAAAGCTTGTCTTGATATTGCCACAATTGAATATGATAATCGCAAAGACTGGATGCGTTTGCTGATATTGTCTGATTTTATCCGTGATGAGAAATTACAGCTGTCACTGGATGGTTTGGAGGCGCCAACGGGGGCATACCCTATATTTCATTATTTTATTCATCAGCTTGAAAATAATGTGCAACAAAAAACCGTGTTATTAACCGGTAGATTGGTGATTATTCCTAAAAAATTAATCAATGGTTTAGCGAACTTATTACCCAATAACAAAGAACTAATAATCAAAAAATATCCAGAACATCAGGATTTTGTACTGATAAAAAATAACAATGATGAACTAACGGCTGCCTTCACCCAATTACACAAGATAGGCGATATTTTGATTATTATTGGTACTCGTTCCCTGCTGGGAGAAGGATGGGATGCGCCACATGTAAATTCACTGATTATGGCAACCCAAACAGGTGCCTATGTTACCACCAATCAATTACGTGGTCGTGCAATCAGGATTGACCTTGATGATGAATTAAAAACTGCCAGTATTTGGCATATTATTGCTCTGGCAGAAAATAGTGCTTACAACGCCTATATTTTTAATGATCTACACAAGCGTTTTAAAACTTTTGCTGGTATTCATGCCAATGAACTGCGAATCGAGTCAGGTATCGAGCGTTTGGCACTAGAAGAGCAAATTGACACACAGGAAAGTATTATTAATCAATCCAACCAGATTATGACCAAAAGGCTGCAAGATGATGTGTTTAATTTGCAGGCACGTTGGCAAAATGCACTGGAAAAAGTTGAGAATCATCATTTACAAACAGGTTTACAAATTGATTTGCAAAATAACTCGGGTAAAAATAATTTAACTCGGTATGTGGCAAAAATTGATAATAAATTTAAGAAACAGATTAAAAGAATTAATCTTTACAGTATAGCTATATTGGTAATGGCACCATTGATGTTAATTCAATTAGATTTGTTTCCAACAGTTTCGATCACTGCCATGCTCGTTGCTGCATTATTACTTGTCAGAAGTCGATTAATTTCACAGGCCAATATTAGGTTAGAGCCTAAGTATTATTCTCAGAAATTTGCAGAAATTATTTTAGCAAGCTTGCGCTCATTAAAGCAGTTGCAGACCAAAAGCCCTGGTCAAGAAGATCAGGTAACCGTCACAAAAATTGAAGATGGCTATTACCGATTTTCATTATCAGGTTATACTCACAAAGACAATGATTTATTCTTAACAGCATTGAGTCAACTGTTAGAGCCAATCAAGCGCCCTCGTTATATTATTGCTTTAAATGCCAAGCCATCAAGTGACAATATTTTTCCCGTTCCGCATATGTTTGCAGTGAAAAAAAGTTATGCAGAAATATTTTTATCGCAGTGGTTGAAATATTTGCCAGAATTTAAGCACAGTCAGCTATTGTCCACCTCATCTGATCTTGGTAGAGAATTGTTATTAAGAGCCAAAGCTCAATTATATTCTCAAAATGATACAGACAAGATTCGTTTAATCGATAGGTGGGAGTGATGGGCAAAGTAAATTGTCCGCAATGTGGAGCAAAAATCACACCTATTGATCATTTAGAAAAGATCATTATCTGCAAGTACTGCGCTTCATCAATATTTGTCGAAAATATCGGCACAAGCTCAGAAAGTTTGATACAACTCAAGCAACAATTGAGATTAAGAGGAAAAACCTATACACCCTTAACATGTGAGCAATACAAGTATGATGAAGGCATCAGGGCAGAGTGGTTGTTGAGGGATGAGCAAAATAAGTTGTTTTCCTTAACTCAGGATGATGAAAACTATTCTTTGGTTGCTAATTGTGACTGTCCAATTGATCCATCCTTAAGTTGGCATTCACTAATGCCAAATTCGCAAGTGAGTATCGGAGATGAAGATTGGCTGGTGACTGAGAAAAGGTTATTCGCCAACAGTACCAATCAGCAATTAATGTACAGTTACCTAACGGGTCAAAATGCAGAGTTAATGGTATTGATTTTTGCTGGTAAAAGTATACAGTGCAGACGCGGTTTCTGGTTGGATCCATTTGAGATCAGCGATGAAAATTAGTCATATAAATTGCAGACAGTGTCATGCGCCATTATCTCTATTGGGAAATATGCATCGTTGTCGACACCTTATATGTCAATATTGTGGAATGGTGATGGATAGCCGTAATGAGTTTAAAGCTTTGTATGCATTTACCCATGTTCACAGTGATAGCAGTCAATTGCGTATAGGCATGCAGGGAAATGTTCAGGGTGTTGATTTTACAATAACCGCTTTTATAATATACAGTAGTAAGGAGTCTGAGTGGCTACAGTTTCAATTGTATTCTGCCACCCATGGTTATGCTAAATTGCTAAAAAAGGATGGTATTTATCTCTTTTTAAGGAGGACTCATTATCTGCCCAATCATAATTTGTGGCTATTAAAAGATGCTGACACATTTATTGCTCAGGATAAATATTTTTGTATAGAGTCGTTTTATTTCAGCGAAATATATTACGCAGCTGGTAATTTGATTGAAAGTATAAAACAGGGGCAACGCAACAAACAGTGTTTTGCCAAAAGTAAAAATCACTGGTTTCAGTCCATACATAGACGTGACTCGGTTGAAAATTTTATTGGTTTTGAAATGTCAGGAAAGTTAGTCGAGGGGTTATTTACAATATAAAAAAGTAATTCTTGTTTCAATTATCACATTATAATGTGATATATGTAGGATTATTATATTAATCTTATATAAATATGTTAAAAATAGTATTATAATGTGGTTTTTAACGGTATATCGGTTCTAAGTAACAAAGTTACCTTGAATATCACATTATAATGTCATTATCCACAATAGAAAAATTAGGTAAAAGCATCAAACTTCGCAGGAAGCAGTTGGGTATTACCCAGCCAGATTTAGCAGAAATGGCTGAAATCAGTGTTAATACTTTATATAAAATCGAGCGAGGTATCGCTAATCCTACTTTTAAAGTTATCTGTAAATTAACTGAAATTATCGGTCTGGAAATTAAACTTGATGTCAAAACAGTGAAGTACTGATAGATGAGACAGCTAATCATTTTGAAAAATAATATCAAGGCAGGCATTCTCACCGAAACAGACAAAAGGGAATATATATTTAGATATGATGACGGTTATTTTAATAACAGTGAAATGTCAGCCATAAGTTTAACCTTGCCTAAATTACAACAGGAATTTCGCAGTGAAATCCTGTTTCCTTTTTTCTTTAATATCTTAAGTGAGGGTGTTAATTTAAAGTTGCAGAGTAAGCAGTTGAAGATTGATGAAAATGATTTTTTTGGTTTATTAATGGCGACAGCACGGTTTGATACAATTGGCGCTATCTCGGTAGCATTGGTGAATGCATGAGTAGTAATAAAATAAAAAATTGCCCTGGCACCTTAGCTGTAGGCCATAAAACTTACAGTAACACTTGTTTACGCAATGTTTTTAACAATAAAAAAGTCAGTCATATTTTGCCCTATTCAAGTATTAGTAATAATACTGAAAGCAATGAACTTTTTATCGAAAACCGCAAGAGAATATCTATTTCAGGTGTACAGGAAAAACTGAGTTTACTATTGGAGAAAAATAAACTGAGATTGACATCAAAGCAAGAACAGGGAACATATATCTTAAAATCCATTCCACGAGATTTAAAAAATGTAGATCAAGTGCCTGCTAATGAGCATTTAAGCATGCAGATTGCCAGGCAGGTTTATAAGATTGATACCGCTGAAAATGCCATGGTCTTTTTTAAAGATGGAGCTCCAGCCTATATTACCAAACGATTTGATGTAAAAAAAGATGGTTCTAAATACGGCATCGAAGATTTTGCTTCGTTGGCAGGTAAAAGTAAAGAAAGTGCAGGGGATGCCTTTAAATATGATTATAGTTATGAGGAACTGGGCAATTTGATAAAAAAATATGTACCCGCATGGAGAATAGAAATTGAAAAGTTTTTTTCACTACTACTTTTCAACTATCTGATCAATAATGGTGATGGACATTTAAAAAACTTTTCACTGATGGAAACGGCAGATGGTGATTATATCTTCTCTCCTGCTTATGACTTGCTAAACACTGGATTACATATAGATGACTCAAGCATGGCACTGGAAAAGGGTTTATTTGCCAATGATTATGAAACCAAAAGCTATAAAATGAATGGTTATTACAGTTATGATGATTTTTTTGAATTTGCGATAAAAATTGGTATAGCTCAGGCAAGAGCAATAAAAATAATCGATAAATATAGAATCGAAAATAAACTACTGGAAGATTTGGTTAGTAGAAGTTTTTTAAATAAGCAATCACAGCAAACTTATTTAGACCTATATAAGCAAAGACTGAAAGCGTTGAATTATTCATTTAAAAAATTAATTTAAAAGAATAGTTGGCAACTCGTGTCATTGAAGATGGATAGACAAGTTACCAATTATTATTTAATTTTTGTCGAAAACTCAGCATAACTCTCGTCATCAATAATACAATTTTCAGATTGTAGTTTTTCATTGTCAAATAATAACCATTTTGCTTTATGAAAGGACGCATACTCAATACTGAGGTCGCTTTTAAAACAGTCATTTAAATAACGACTGCTTACCAGTAAATATCTATTGGTATTTTGTTTGATCCAGTTAATGGCCGCCTGTTGTTGCCCTGCTTTGGGATGATGATGGCCGAAATGAGTGCTTGGCCATTGTGAATGTAATAATAACTTTTCACGAAATCCGACTATGCCAAGTTCGGCACCTTTAGGAATGACTTTAGCAATGGCATACATCATCGGTTGAGTGGAGAAAGCTTTATCAACCATAGGCGCGGTCCAAAGATCGTAACTAAGCCATAACCCAACAATGAAGATAGTATAAAGTTTAATGGTTTGCTTTCTGAGAAATGTACTAAGCAGTAAGCCAAAAACCCCCAATGTAGCCATCCAATACCACGGGTTAACAAAATATTTGGCGGTTAAACGACTGACATTTTCCACATCAAGAATACCTGCCAGACCAATAATGGTAAATAGCAGTGAAAACACTGCAATCAGTATGATAAATAATCTTTGTAGTCCTTTTTTATTAACCAGCATCTCAAAATGGGGGGCAATGATTAATACAAACATGGGGATGATTGGCAACATGTATCGCGTTCAGGACCCTTATGGAAAAACCGCAAATATACACAAAATCCACGAACAGAACAAAAAGCGAGCAGATAATCTTTTGGATTAAAAGCTCTTTAAATAACACAAAAACAACCTTAACTCTTCTTTTCAGGCTACATTATGAAAATCGGATTCATCGGACTTGGTAACGTCGGTGGCAAGCTGGCTGGAAGTCTGTTACGCAACGGCTTTGATTTGACTGTTCGCGACCTGAATCGTGAAATTGCACGTCCCTTTTTGGATGGTGGTGCTAAATGGGGTGAATCACCAAAACGGATGGCCGAAACTGTCGATTTGATAATCACCTGTTTGCCGAATCCGGCTGCGAGTGCAGTTGTT
>JAESTH010000213.1 GCA_016763695.1 Alcanivoracaceae bacterium | reverse complement strand
TAGAGTGATTTTTGAAACAATTTGAACCTCCTTGAAACAAGGAGATGGTGCCGGCACGCGGAGTCGAACTGCGGACCTACTGATTACAAGTCAGTTGCTCTACCATCTGAGCTATGCCGGCATTTGAGGTTGTGCAGTATAGAGAAAAGATTTATTAAATTCAACAGGTTTTTTATTTTTTTACTTAAATAATGCTTTTTTTTATTCCGTAGGTGATGAGTAATATTTCAGCTTGCTTTTTACCAATTGCATTCGACTTTATTTGTGGCTATATCGGGATTTAAATCACTAACATCTACCAGGCTTTCTACTTGGTCAGAGGCAATGGCGTAATCTAGCCAGAATTCTGGCCATTGTTCTACACGGATCTGTTTTTCTACATTAAACCCTTTGGAGATAAGCTCTACTAAACGAGCATCAGCATTACGGCTTTCGCGGTATAAGCCCAGTGATAATGTATTTTCATTTTCACCACCAGTAACTACGTAATAATCTTTGATATTAAGTCTTGATAGTTGTCTGCCGACATTAAGAGCCTCTTCCCTTGATTTCATTGCTGGTATATAAACCCAGTAACCAGCTTCTTGAGTTGAGATCACTTTTCTGGTTCTTATTTTAATGACATCATTTTTTAATACATCCAGGATAGGGCTTATTTCTGATTTTGAATTGAATTTACCAACTGAATAACACTCTTGATTAAAAACTTCTGCACTGTTTTCATCACTTTTGTCGGTGTCTTCCCAAATGGTGTTTTCTACATCTAATTCACTGAGAAGTATTAATTTTTGTACACCTGGATCTACAGCACTAAAATATACTTTTTTTGGTGTGTTTTGACGGTCATATATATATATGCCAATATTGGATAATAAGACAATGATAAATAACAATCTGATTAAAAGCATGCGATTTTGAATAATAAAGGTCTATAGCATTTCGAATGTTAAACTATTTTTGAAATTAGTCAATCTTTCTAATACTTACTTCACCACTTGCTAAAGTTTTTATCTGTTGGTTAATTTCAACTCTTAATAAACCATGCTGATTGATACCTATATATTTAGCCTGTTGGATTTTATTGTCAGTAATAATATTGATTGTCCGCTTACTCAATGCATCAAACTGCTGCCAAATAGAGGCGATGTTTGTTAATTTGTTTTGGGCGAATTCTATCAGTATTTCTTCTACAGCTATTATTAAACTGGCTATGAACTCTGTTTTGCTACAATTATCAATACTGATATTCATACAGTCCTGCTCTATTGAATCCAATAATGATTGTCTTACCTGCCAATTTATTCCTATACCGATGATAACACGAGATGTGTTTTTGTTGCCTGACGCCTCAATAAGAATGCCTGCAACCTTGCCATCTTGACCTAATATATCATATGGCCATTTTAAACCAAGGTGCGTATACCCATATTTTTTTACGGTGTTTATGATAGCAACACCTATGGCTATATTTAATCCTGAAAGTTCATTGAGCCCAAACTTAAAATCGTGGGTGATGCTTATCGCGATAGATTGTGCCAAGGGAGTTATCCATAGTTTTGCCTGTCGACCTTTTCCTGCACTTTGGTGTTCACTTATATAGATGGCTATTTTGTGATCTTCTTTGGCTAGTTTGTTGGTTGATGTTATGGAAAAATAATAATTGACTGGTTTGTTAATTTTGGCTTTATTTATTTCTGTCTTTATTAAATGGGTATCTACCCTTTCAATTTTAGTGATTAATTTTATATTATCTGCTTTTTGATAAATATCCAAACCCATGTCTTTGAGTCTGGATATTAATAGCCGAATGTTTTTTTTATCCAACTTCAGTACTTTGGATAACTCAACTAGATTTGTCTCAGCACTTTTAAGTAGTAGATCAAATAATTTTTCTGTATTGATCTTTTCTATGGGTGAATATTTTTGATTATCCATTGTTTTATGTCCATAATTTCATCCATAGATACACCATGTTGAATAGGGTATTGATGCCAGTCTATTGTATAGCCTGCCTGTAATAAAGCATCTCTGCTTGCCTGTCCCAGTACAAATGGTACGACTGGATCTTGCGTCCCGTGCGCCATGAAAATAGGGGTTTTTAGGTTGTTTGAATTTTTTTCTGTCTTTAGTTGTTCTGGTATTGGCAGATAACTGGATAATGCGATGATACCAGCTATTTTTTTGTTCAGCCTTGTGCTGACTTGTAAACTCATGGCTCCGCCCTGAGAAAAACCTGCCAATATAATTTGTTCATGTTTAAAACCTAATGCTAGCTGTTCATCTATTAATTGATGTACTAATTTCTCTGATGCCAGCACACCCTGTTTATCAGCATGTTTGCCAATGTCCATTACTTTTATGTCGTACCAGGCACGCATCACCATACCGCCATTGATGGTCACAGGTATTTTTAGAGCATGAGGAAATACAAATTTTATTGGTAAATCTGCTATATTGAATTGTGGTACCACTGATTCAAAATCATGTCCATCAGCACCCAGACCATGCATCCAAATGATAACTATTTTGGGGTTGTTTGCTGTTTGTGCGGTTATTTTCTCTAAGCTCATGTATTTTCCTCTATCAGTTTCTTGGTGGCTTGTGAAATCATACTAATTATTAATGTGTTGCCTGTTTCTACTGGATCATTGCTTTTATTATAAGAAAAGTGGTATTGAGATTCTGTGCTCGTTTTACCAAAAAAAGCATCTGAGTAGAAATCAAAATCTACTCCATATTTGCTCCATTTCTCATTAGGACTTTGAAACAGTGATTTTGTTCTGTTCAGTTGTCTCATTATGTATTTTGAGGTTCTTTTTTTCTCTTCAAAGTTTAATTCTCCTGTAGCTATTAAATCCAGTTGTGCTATCACACCTCCTATGTAGGTGATAATCAGGCTTGAATTTTCGCTGTGTGGTTTTTTGCAGACGATGATCTGGTGTTTGTCCATTTTTATGGTTTTTTTACAAAAGCTCTGATGTTTTATCACATCAGCCATTCTGTCTTGCAGTCTATAGCCAAAAAATGAAAAGGCATGAATGCCGATCAGTTTATTGGTAATGCCTTCAGCAACAAGTGAGCGGGTTATTATGTCAGTTGTTTTTTGTGTTTCCTGCTTGCTGGCTAATAATAGCTTTTTTGCTTTTGATGCATATATGTTTATATTTTTTATAACGGTTTGGAAGTTTTTTTGATTTTGGTATTTGGGCAAGACCATGGTCATTTCTATATATAATGATTTTGATGTTTGAGCATTTTCGTTGTTTCTTTTTTCTAATAGTTTTGTAAATTTATTTTTGTCTACTTCGATATCGCTTAATAATTCTATATTTGCAAATAATAAAAAGAAATGATCTGGTAAGCCGTCATCTTTGTGCTTATTTCTTAAGATGGCTTTTGTTGATCCCTGTATGATTTTTTGAATTATCAACTGTCCTGTTTTTTCATCATATGATTTATATCTGATTTTTTGGGATAGTGTGAAGTGTGACTTATTTGAAATCTGTGCCAGGCTGGTTGCCAGTTTCTTATTTTTTCTCTCGACTAGTGCCGCTAATTTTTCACTGTCTTTTCTGACACTATAATATTCAGTACTATTTTCTGTTTTGGCCAAAAGCAAAGCATAATTGTTTATTTTCTTTGCCGGACTATTTTTTAATGCCAATAAGGTAAGATTGTCTGCTGTTAACTCAATTTTTTCTTCTGCTGATATGACTACAACAGTAATTAATAGTAAACAAATCATTGATACAATTTTCATAAAAACTTACAAATAAATTAATTGATGATTTTAATGCATATTTATCCAATTCAAAACCATTCATTATTGATTAATCTCTGATTCAATGGTATTTTTCAGTATTCTCAATGAATCCAAGTAATGAAAACAAATATTTTAAGAATTACAATCGTCGCTGTATTATGTTTAACGCTTTATGCCTGTGGAAATAAAGGTGATTTGTATCTGCCTGAAAAAAATAAAGACAAAACTGAACAACAATCATGAAACAAACTATTGCATTTGTGAAAATGCATGGAATTGGCAATGACTTTGTTCTGATAGATAATCGTTTACAACATATCAAGCTATCTACTGCTTTAATTCGATCAATAGCAGACCGGCACACGGGCATAGGCTTTGATCAATTGTTGCTGATTGATGAATCTCGGTTGCGAGATTGTGATGCCGCCTATCGGTTTTTTAATCCTGATGGTAGTGAGGCTGAACAGTGCGGTAACGGTCAGCGCTGTATCAGTAAATATCTTAGTATGAAAAGCCCTGAAAAAAGGGAGTTTTGTATCTCAGGACTATCGGGACTCATTCATTCAAAAATTAATACCGATGGACTGGTTTCAGTTAATATGGGTGCTATCAATGCCATTAGTCAACTGACTATCGACAATCAACTGTGTCATCATGTATTATTTGGCAACCCACATTTGGTTACGGAACAGCAAAATATAATGGAATGTAATTTGATCAATTTAAATAATGAGTTGACTAAAGCCTATTTGCAGGGAATAAATTTTGAAATTGTAGAAATTATCAGTAAAGCTGAAATCAAAATAAGAGTGAGCGAAAGAGGAACAGGAGAAACTCTAGCTTGCGGAAGTGGTGCTTGTGCTGCTGTTGCAGCTTTACAAAATACTGGGCAATTAAACAATATTGTAAAAGTAATGCTACCTGGAGGAAATCTGGTGGTAGAATATAATGAAATAGATAAAAATTTATATTTAACTGGAGCTGCTGTACATGTATTTACTGGAGAAATCTCAATATGACTAGCAAAGAACTTTCTGATAATGATGTTATCAATTATTTAATTTCTCATTCTGATTTTTTTGTTCGTCACCCTGAACAATTAGAAGTTTTAAAGGTCAGTAATAAAAACGGAAGCGTTACCAGCTTAGTTAATCATCAAGTCAATGTTTTAAAAGACAGAAATACCCAACTTAAGGCGAAATTATACGAGTTAATCAGTTTTGCTGAAGAAAATGAAAAAATTATGTCTCAGGTTTTTGAGTTGACTTTACAGCTTTGCCAAATATCTCATGTCGCAAATGTTACTAAGCACTTTGGATTATTTGTAAAAAAGTCTTTTGATTCTGATATGTTTAAAATTGTTTTACCACAATACGATAATTTGGATTCTTCTCAATCAGTTCTTTGTGTGGGATTGGATAAGGAAAAGGAATTTTTAAGTATTTTTAAAGATTTTATCAATAATAGTGTACCCATCTGTGGCCGTTTAAAAAAAGAAAAACTGGATTTTATTTTTGGTAAGTATGCATATAAAGTTGGCTCATGTGTTATTCTTCCGATTGGAGAGCATGCCAATAAGGGCTTGTTGGTATTTGCTAGTTTTGATGAAAACCGTTTTAACCCTGAAATTTCTACTGATTTATTATCTCGATTGACACATATTTTGGATCGTAAATTTAATAAAACCTTTCATTCAACTCTGGTGCAAAAAGTGCAAAGCTAATGAATCTCAATGACTGGAAGGTGCAATATCTTGAATATTGTGAAGTACTGCGAAACCTTGCTGCCCTGACTTTAAAAGCTTACGAAAGGGATATTGAGGCTTTTATTGCCTTTCATCAATTATCAAAGCCTGATTTATTGGCAAATGATGTCAGCAGTGATGATATCAGTGCCTTTCTTGTCAATGAATATCAAAGTAAAATCAGTGCCAAATCACTGGCACGTTATCGATCTTCTATTAAAAATTTATTCGCCTATATATTACATAAAAAGGGCATAAAGTCTAACCCTGTAGAATTGGTTAGCACACCAAAAATAAGAAATAAACTACCCGAAGTTTTGGATGTGGATACGGTATGCATGTTAGTTAATATTCCCTTAGAATCAGAAATTGCCATACGGGATAAGGCGATTATTGAGCTTTTCTACTCATCTGGGTTGCGCCTGTCTGAGTTATCTAACCTTTATTGGTTTAATATTGATTTGGCTCAAGCATTAATCACTGTTTTGGGTAAGGGGAATAAACAAAGAATGGTACCTGTTGGTAAACATGCTGTTAATGCACTGAAACAGTGGATGCCTATCTCGAAGTTGTGGGATGTACAATCAACCAATCATATTTTTATCAGTAAACGTGCGACTCAACTGAAACAGCGTAGCATTCAGGCGAGAATTAAATACTGGGCTCAACGTCAAGGTCTATGGGAGCGGGTTTATCCCCACCTATTACGTCACTCATTTGCTTCACATGTACTCGAATCCAGTGGCAATTTACGTGCTGTACAGGAGATGCTGGGGCATGTTGATATTTCAACCACGCAAATTTATACTCATCTAAACTTTCAGCACTTAGCTAAGGTTTATGATAAGGCACACCCGAGAGCAAGAAAGAAGAGATAAGATTTAAACTTTTATACCTCTTTAATTAGTGGAAATATAAGGCGTGAGGTATAGGTATTGGTTTGATTCTGTGTTGTAAAATTTGTTTTTGCCTTTGTATTTAAGGTTTGAAATACGATAGCCTTCACCAAATTTATTTTTTGTATAATCAACTATCAGCATGGCTGCGCCTTTCTGGGTGATTATGCACCAATTACTTATGATTCCTTCTGTTGTTAACATTCGTTGGCACATGCCTGCTGTTTCATTTGCTTTATGTGCAGCCAAAAAATGTGTCACTTGCTCCCCCTTTGTAGCAGAGTTAAATTTAACAATGGCTTTGTCATCAAGAATCGCAGGACGCTTGATAAGTTTGAAACTTTGTTTATCTGCACAAGATACTAATAAAAAAAATGCTAATATTGATATGGTCAGCATATACATTTTTTTTGAGCTATTTATTTTATACATTATATTGAAAACTCAACTCGATGATTCAGTATAGAAGAGCGTATATTACATCAAACTAATAAAAAAATCTTAATCAATTCCAATTTTTAGAATTTTTTCTATGATGGGCTTATCAGCGGCAGGCATAGCTAGTTTTGTCAGTTCTGCTTTGGTCACCCATTTTAATGGTTGCTTTTCATTGGGGTAAACTTTTGGCTGTTGGTCTTGGCTATACCAGACATCCAGTTTAACTGTGAACTCAGGGTATTTGTGGGTGATGCATTTGAGTGGTGTGGCCTGTTTTAACTGGTAATTAAGCTCTTCCATGATTTCACGCTTGAGTGCCTGTAGTCTAGTTTCTCCCTTTTCAACTTTGCCACCAGGAAACTCCCATAAACCACCCTGATCTTTGTTATTGGCTCTCTTGGCAACCAAGATCTCGCCCTGGTGATTTTCTAGCACCAAGGCGACTACGTGTATTTGTTTTGGCTTTATGTAAGTTTACCGTGACACTGTTTATATTTTTTGCCAGAACCACAAGGACAAGGCTCGTTTCGACCTACTTTTTTACCTTCACGAACAAAAGTTTCTACCTGTGCTGCTTCTGGCTGTTTTTGTGGCTGGGTTGGGCTATTGGCTGCATCGTGTTGATATTCCATATTTTGCTGTTTGTGTTGCTCCATCGCTTCTACATCTTCATCCTGTTGAATTTTAACTCTGGCAATAATTTTTATGACATCACCTTTTATTCTTTCTAGTAAGGTGGTAAACATTTCAAAAGCTTCTTTCTTATATTCCTGAATAGGCTGTTTTTGTGCATATCCACGTAAACCTATGCCCTGGCGTAGATGATCCATAGACAGTAAATGTTCTTTCCATAGTTGATCCAGTACGTTTAAATAAACGGCTTTCTCAAAATTACGCATGGTTTCTGAACCTGTCATTGCTTCTTTTTCACGGAAGAATCTTTCTACATTTTTGTGGGTTTTTTCTACCAGATCATGTTCATCCATGTCTTCGTTGTTTTTAAGCCAACGTTGAATATTGAGATCTATTCCATAATCTGATTTAAGGGTGAATTCCAGATCCTGAACATGCCACTGTTCTTCTATACTCTCAATTGGTATGTATTGACGAACAATATCATCAAATACTTCTTCTCTGGTACCCGCAATAAAGTCTTTTATTTCTTCGGATTCAATCAGATCAAAGCGTTGTTGATACATGACTAGCCTTTGGTCGTTTGCCACATCATCATACTCGAGTAAGCTTTTTCGAATATCAAAGTTATGCGATTCTACTTTTCTTTGTGCACCTTCAATGGTTCTTGATATCCATTTATGTTCAATAGATTCATCTTCAGCCATGCCGAATTACGCATGGTGGTTGCGATATTGCCGCCAAAAATACGCATTAAATTATCTTCTAGCGAAATGTAAAAACGTGATGATCCTGGATCACCCTGACGCCCCGCTCTTCCTCGTAACTGGTTATCAATTCGGCGTGATTCGTGACGCTCGGTACCGATGATTCGTAGTCCACCATTATCGAGTACTTGTTGATGAACAGATTGCCAGTTGTCTCTGGCTTCCTGTTTCTTTGTATCGCTGATTTTATCGCCCAGTTCAGTTAATTCGATTTCCAGATTCCCGCCTAATACGATATCTGTTCCACGACCGGCCATATTGGTTGCGATGGTAATTGAACCTGGTTTACCTGCCTTGGCAACGATGATTGCTTCTTTTTCATGCTGTTTAGCATTTAATACATTGTGTGGTATTTTCTGGACTTTTAATTGTTTTGATATCAACTCTGAGACTTCAATTGATGCAGTACCGACCAATACTGGTTGCTTACGTGCATAGCTTTCTTTAATGTCATCAATAATGGCCTTAAATTTTCCTTCCATGGTAAGAAAAACCAGATCTCCCTGATCGTTTCTGACCATGGGTTTGTGGGTTGGTATAACCACCACTTCTAAGCCATAAATGGTGTGAAACTCATAGGCTTCTGTATCAGCAGTGCCTGTCATTCCTGAAAGTTTTGGATACAGTCTAAAATAGTTCTGGAAGGTCACTGATGCCAGTGTTTGGTTTTCTTTTTGTACAGGGACACTTTCTTTGGCTTCAACGGCCTGATGTAAGCCATCTCCCCAACGTCTGCCTGATAATGTCCGACCAGTGAATTCATCAACTATGACCACTTCACCATTTTCCAAAATATAGTCTACATCCTTTTGGTATAGGTTTTGCGCTCTTAAAGCAGCATTGATATGATGCATTAATTGCAGGTGTTTAGAATCATAAAGTGATTCACCTTCTTTAATAAGACCATCTTTTATGCAAAGCTTTTCAACATTCTCCATTCCCTGTTCGGTTAAATGGATCTGTTTGGATTTTTCATCAATTGTGAAATCGCCATCTGGCTCTTGTTTTGACTCATCAATTTTCTGAGCGATCATGGCTTTCATGCCGCCTTCTACCGCTTCTATTTTTTGTGTTGATACAACTAAAGCTGGTGTTAATCTATTGATGCGGTGGTATAGCTCAGGTGTGTCATCGGTTTGCCCAGATATAATTAATGGTGTTCTGGCTTCATCAATCAGGATTGAGTCAACCTCATCAACTATTGCAAAATTCGGTTCTCTTTGTACTTTGTCTTCAAGTGTGAATGCCATGTTATCACGCAGATAATCAAAGCCATATTCATTATTGGTACCATAAGTAATATCGGCAGCATAGGCATTTTTTTTGGCCTCTTGGGTCATATCTGGTACTGCTATACCAACTTGCATACCAAGAAAATTATACAGTGGTTCCATCCATTTGGCATCACGACTGGCTAGGTAATCATTAACGGTAACGATGTGCACACCTTTGCCAGATAGGGCATTTAAATAAGCGGGTAGTGTTGCCACCAAGGTTTTTCCTTCACCAGTACGCATCTCTGATATTTTACCATTGTGTAGAACCATGCCGCCAATCATCTGTTGACGATAATGACGCATTTTCATCACTCGAACCGAAGCTTCTCGAACTACCGCAAAAGCTTCTATTAATATATCTTCTACAGTCTCCCCATTGGCTAATCTGTCTTTGAATAGTTGTGTTTGATGCTGTAAATCACCATCTCGCATTGCCTGGAATTTTGGTTCTAGTGCATCGATTTTATCAACGGTTTTTAATAATAGTTTGATTAATCTCTGGTTGCGACTACCAAATAATTTTGTGAAGAGTGAATTTAGGATCATGATGAATATTTCTCAATGGCTTTTTAATGCCTATTTAGTTATAGATATTTTAGTTTATTGTTATAGTTGCTGTAAATGGCTACTATTTAGCTGATTTCAAGCCTCTCGCCCTTACTTTTTTGCCAAAAATGGCCAAGGATTAACCTTGTGGCCTTTTTTCAAAACTTCAAAATGTAAATGAGCAGAGGTGGCTCTACCTGTTTTGCCCATGATGCCAATGGCTTGGGCTTTTTCGATCTTTTGCCCAATACTCACTGTTACTTCACTCATATGGGCATAACGTGTTACGTATCCTGAACCATGATCAATTTCCACTAATTTACCATAGTTTCCCCGCTTCCCTGCCCAGATGACCACGCCTTCTGCCATGGCCTGAATAATGGACCCATGTTTGCCAGAAAAGTCTATGCCAGTATGAAAGGCCTGTTTACCAGTAAATGGGTCAACACGACTACCATAACTGGATGATATCCAGCCTTTTCTGATTGGTTTTCCAGATGGTTTAATTTGCTGATCCAGATCCTTTTCATTAAGTAAAGCACTGAGTAACCCCAGTTGTTGTTCCTGTTGTTGGAAACTTGCTTTAATGGAATATAGACTGGCAAATAAATCTTGTGAAGTATTTTCTTTATTTGTTAATTCTAGCCCTGCACCACCGATGCCAGGTTCGGTATTGAAATCAAACTCGGAGTCTTGTAATTTTGCAACGGTGGTTAATCTATCTCCAAGAGCATTTATTCTCATGCTTTGGGCATATAAACCACCAATTTGTAGTGCTAATGAGTCTAACTCTCTATTTACATCAGATTTAAATTTTTGTATGTCATCTTGTTCCTGATTTACTAATGACTGAATATTTTTTATTTCTGAACTGGTTTCTGCTTTGTGATTAAATAACAAATATCCTGCACTAATCCCAAGTAGCATGATACCCAGCACTGATAGTGACAATACTGTGATTATTTTTTGACGGATTTTATCATCCGACAAGTGGTAGCTACTTGTTCCAGATTTACTTTGTTTTAAAACAATTATATTTTTCATATATTTTTTCTTGCCTTTTTTGTTATCTATGCGGACAATAAAACCATGCGTAAAAATTCTGGACTCACACCTATAAGCTATTGTTTTGATTCTGAGGATAAACTTCCCAGAATTCTTAAACACGCAGCCTATTTACGGGAAATGGATCGAAAATTTCAATCCAGATTGCCTCTTGCTCTTCGGGGGCTTTGCTCCATAGCAAATATAAGACAAAATCTTTTGGTTCTCATTTGCCAATCTCAGCTTGAAGCCAGCAAAGTACGCATGCATAGCCGTCAGATTCTACAGATAATTCAACAGGATTTCAAAATAACTGCTCAAAAATTAAAGATTATTATACAACAAAAGTAATTATCTGCCTTTTTATTAATCTTGAGCATAAAAAAGCCACCGCAATTGATGGCTTTCAGTCTGGTTAAATAACTGATTTTACTTAAAATCTATGATATTGATTCCTGCTTTGACTGTTTGCACTGGTGCAAAATAAGTTTGGTTGTTTAATTGCACGTTTTTAATTGTAAAGGGTGCTATTAAATGTGATTCCGTTATTAAACTTTTATCAATTGGCAAGGTAATGGATTGTGTGCCCGTTTTTAGCCAATTTGCCGACATTGTCATGGCAATGGGTTTAAGTTCTTTAGATTGTGGATCTGTTCCCATCAATACGCCTCGCACTTCATAACGACCAGCTAAACCAACATTAATCCCAATTTGCACGTTACCTTTAACCATCTTTAAGTTGTTGTCGAATGCTGCTGTATTAAGGTTAACCGCAAAACTTGTTTGTGCATCACGCATAATTTCTATGCCTTTATCCTGGCTTTTAGCAAAAACATGGGCTTCCCATAATCCCTGAGAAAGACCCAGAGCACCCGTTGCATTAACATCTGCGCTATAACTACCATTTTTATTCTGGATGAATTTTAGTTCACCTAACACACTGCCATCTGGTCTATTTATATAGCCCTGTAAACTGGCATTGATGTTTTTATTTTCTGACAGTAGATCAGTTGTTATGCTGATTGTCTGGTTAGCATTGTAGGTTGCTTTTGTTGAAGACAAAGACAATACATAGGTGCTCTTTGGCTCAAATACATGAATTACAAAGGGCGTGTCACCCGTATTTGAATCAACTATCAGGTTTAAACTACCAGGTTGCGCTTGAACTTTGAGTGCAATTGAATTGTCTGAAAAGGCAGCACCTGTTGCTTTTAGCTGTTGACTATCTGCAAATACCCGAATACTTTTATCCATACCATTATTTTTTATATGAATGTCACTGGCCTTTAGTTGTAGTGCTTTTTCATTGCTTAATGGACTGATTCTTATGATGGTATCACCACCCGTAACTGGTAGCTGGATACCTTTTAATAACTTATTACCTGACGAATCTAACCAGTATTGGCGTGAATTTTCAACAAATGGTTGGTTGTTAAAGTTAAGCTTTTCCTGTGAATCCAGTTTGTAGCTAAAACTGACTGCTTCACGATTGTTATTGATTCGCGGGGAATCAATATTTTTGCTAAGTAAGGTGATTTTGTTGTTTGTTACTGTTGTTGCCCATTGAGCTTTCGGTGCAGCCATGGCTGTACCAATAACTGAACATGCCAAGATTACTGATATTATTTTGTTTGTTTTATTTATTTGCATTTTATTTCTCCTGGCTTATATGTCGTTACGTAAAATAACATCTAGACCAAAACACTTTCTACGGCTTTGGTTGTGACTCAATGGTTCTGATCCATTCATTCTGCTGGTATCTCTAAACCACAGGCTTCCTGCTCCTTCTTGCGAAGAGCAATCCAAAAAACCATCTGAGCAAGAACTTAACCATGCTTGAGTAATCTCTAAACCAAGATTTAGGGTATAACCACCACAATAACTATCACCATCCCAAATGGCTGTTTCTACATCTGTACCAACAACATTCCAGAAACCTTTTGGTAGTGAAGGTCTGCCAGAAGTACCTAGTAACCATGTGCTATTGTAATAATCCATCCAAGAGGTTTGTTGCATTCTTACTGCGTCACTTTGATAACCCAACAACCAGCCTAATGCTGATTCAAATATGCTACCCTGCATAACCGCATTAGCTAAGGGCGTGCCTTTGGAAGATCCAGCCAATGCATTGACCCATCTTATTTTGCTGATGATATTAGGATAACGGCTATCCCAGGTTGGATTTGACATGATCCAACGCATGACATTGGCACCATTTGAGTGGGTCATAACCACCATATCCGTGATGCCTTTTGAATTAATAAAGCTGGTCAATTGTCCAGCCAAACAACCCGCTGCGTCTGCGTCCCACATGTATTCTTCAAACTTACAGTTAATAACCACATAGTTGTTTTGATCAGGTAAGCCCTGTCTTATTGAATTAACCATGTCCCATTTCCAGTAGTCACTGGCTGCGTCTGTTTGATTACCAGTACCATGAACCAGCGCCAAACCAGTTACTGCAGATACTTGCGTGATGGTAAATAACGATATGAATATCGCTAAGTGAATAAGTTTCATTGTTTTCTCTCCGATTTTTTTAGAAATGACCTGCATATTATTTTTATTATAGAAAGTCGCGTTAAATGCATTGTGTATTATTTTTGTTATAAATGCCGCTTTATATTATAGACAAATCGCACATAAAATCAAACGTTTGTTTGACTTTATTACGACCAACATGATAGGGCGGTTAATTACCGCTAAAGAAGTAGAGGATTTTTATCGCGTTTAAAATGACCGTTATTGGCACCAGTATCACCAAATATCTCTGCCTGTAAATGACCGGAGTGTACGGCTTGAGCTATGATACCTGGAGCATAGGCATCGCCAATTAAACTAAAGCTTTTGAACTTGTTGTTAATCTCTAGAGTGGTAAATAACTGATCGTTTGGACAGCGTTCTGTAACCAGAATCAGGGTATCACATTCTGTCACATGCATGCTATTTGTATACACACATTGACTTTGTATGCTGTTGTTTTTTGCTATCATCAGCTTGTGGTTAAGTATCAATTCTACATTATTTTGCATCAGCCGAGTCTGAATTTTTTGTTGCTCCAGCGTATTTTCTGTCCATTCTGATACCCGATTGGCTGGGCTCATATAGCTTACATGCAGGCCTTGAGAAACACATAGTTCGGCTAAGACTCCTGCCATGTAATAATGATCGGTATCATAAATAACAACTTTTCCCTGTGGGATAACTCCTGCCATCAAATCATCAGGTGTTAAGACTATGATAGAGTTATCTTTTGTCAATATTTTTCTATTATTTTGTCCCTGTCCGTTGTTTTTCCAGCTTGCTCCTGTTGCGACAATTATATTATCAAAACCAAAGTCATCAATATTCTCAAGTGTCACTTCACTTTCATAATATATTTCAACATTTGCCATGATTTTTAGAGCATCAAGGCGATAGTCCATGACCCGTTTCCATTCAGACAGACCAGGCAATCTGGATTCCAGCAACACTCTTCCTCCAGCATGTGCTTTTTTTTCTGCCATCACTACATGGTAACCACGATTGGCAAGCGCATGCGCACATTCCAAACCCGCAGGGCCTGTACCCACGATCAAGATTGATTCATCTGCATGTTTGCTTTTAATTTTTTCGGGGTGCTAGTTTCTGCGCCATTCTTCGCCCATTGTCGGATTTTGGGTGCACCGAATAGGAGCCGCATAGTTGTCACTGGATACACAGATATTACAGCCAATACACTCTCTTATGGTTTCCAATTTATCATTTTTAATTTTATTTGGTAAAAATGGATCCGCGATTGAAGGTCTGGCTGCACCAATTAAATCCAGTACTCCACGTCTAATCTGTGAAACCATGGTATCAGGCGAAGTAAATCTGCCAACACCAACAACTGGTTTGCTGGTCAGGGATTTAACATGTTTGGTATATTCTTCCTGAAAACCTTCTTTGGCAAAACGAGATGTTTGCGAATCATTTTCCCAGCTGGATATATTTACATCCCATAAATCTGGGATTTCTGCCAGCATCGCTATGATATCACTGCCCTCAGCACTGGCCTGTATACCTCCCCCATTTTTGCCTAATAATTCATCAACAGCGATGCGTAGTGCGACAGCACAGGTATCACCCACGGCTTCTTTGGTATTGATTAAGACTTCTTTTAATAATCTAGCGCGATTCTCCAGGCTTCCGCCGTACTCATCAGTTCTGTCATTGTGCGTTCTGGATAAAAAGTGCATAAGTATGGAAAGCCCATGACCAGCATAGGTATAGACAATATCAAAACCTGCTTTTTTTGATCTGATTGCAGCATCTCTATACCATTTTCTCAACTGCTTGATATCACGTTTGTTCATTGCTCTGGCCTGCATGGGATAACCGCCCATGACCGAAGCATTTGTCGGACCAAAAGTAGGTAGGCGGGAATAATGATTTTTACCCGCCAGGCCCTGATAAACCAGTTCTATCCCTGCCAAAGATCCATGCTCATGCACAGCATCCGTCATTAATTGTAAGGCCGGGATATCGCTATCATCCCACAAACGTCCCTGGTTAAACGGCGTGATATCCGAACTGGGATGAATTTCCACTTCCTCTGTACAGACCACACCCCAGCCACCTTCGGCTTTAATTCCCCGCATTTTCGCTAAAGAACGAGGAAAGCGATGCCCCATACCATTGCAATGGGGTACCTGATAAAAACGATTAGGTGCGGTGACAGGCCCAATTTTCACCTGCTCAAATAGAATGTCATAACGTGAAGAATTTGTCATAATTTATTTTGCTGAATACTCAAGAACTTAATGTTAGAATATGGCCTCAATCAATACAACTTATTTAAGGGATAAAATGTACGCAATCATTGTTGCAGCAGGAAGTGGACAGCGGTTTGCTTCTGATACACCTAAACAATTCCTGGAAATTGCAGGTAAACTGGCTATTCAACATTGTATAGATGCCTTTGATGGCATTGATGATATTGAAGGTATTGTTTTAGTTATGCCCAAAAATCAAAAATTATGGCAAAATATAGAATTAACCGCCAATAAACCACTGATGTATACAACTGGTGGGACAAATAGGGCGGAGTCGGTATTACATGGTTTAAAAATTTTGGCTCCTTCGGTACAGGATGTAAGTTGGATTCTGGTGCATGATGCTGCGCGAGTCTGTATTTCCCAAAGTGATATACAAAAACTCATGCAGGCTTGCAACGACAAAAATCAGGGTGGCTTACTGGTAAAAGCCGTCAATGACACCATAAAATACAGTGAAGATGGCAGTCATGTGGAAAAAACCATTAACCGTAGTAATCTTTATGCGGCATTGACACCTCAAATGTTCCCATACAGGCAATTAGTTGATGTGTTGGAAAATGCTGATATGACACGTATCACCGATGAGGCTTCGGCTTTCGAACAAGCAGGAATTAAACCATTAATGGTGAGAGGTCGCAGTGATAATTTTAAATTAACCTATGCAGATGATCTGTTAATGGCCTCTTTTATTTTAGGAAAAAAACAATGAGAATTGGAACCGGTTATGATGTGCATGCCTTTTGCCCAGGTGACAAATTAACTTTAGGTGGTATTATCATCCCTTTTAATAAAGCCTTTGCAGCCCACTCTGATGGTGATGTATTGATTCATGCCATCTGTGATGCCTTACTCGGGGCACTGGCATTGGGTGATATTGGCCAACATTTCCCACCTGATGATATGCAATGGAAAGATTGTGACAGTACCGTTTTCTTAAAGCATATACATCAACTCATTAATGATGAAGGCTATCAAATTAATAATATTGATAGCACTATTATTTGTGAAAAACCAAAAATCAAACCGCATATAACAGCCATGCAAAAAAACCTGACAAAGATACTGGGAATGCAAAGCAGTCAAATGAGTATCAAAGCCACTACAACAGAAAAATTGGGATTTTGTGGTCGTGAAGAAGGTATTGCCGTACAATCTGTCTGTTTACTCAAAAAATATAAAGTTAAGAAAATATAAAAATATGAAAATCCTATTATTACTACTGTTATCAAACACAATTTATGCTGAAGATTATTTTCTTAATTTAAAAGGCAAACCTACTCAGGGTGGGTTGATTATTGCTCACACCAATGATTCCGCAACTGTTAAAGTGAATGGCCAGAGCACAAACATAAGTGAAGATGGATACTTTATGTTTGGTTTTGGTCGATTTGACGACAAGGACATTAAATTAGCTATACATTTTCAGGGCATAACTTACAAAGCCACAATCCCCGTAACCACACGGGATTTCCCTACTGAAGTGATTAATGGCCTACCTGCAAGTAAGGTCAACCCACCTACAGAAGTCTATACACAAATCAAAAATGACAATATTAAAGTGGCTAAAGCCCGTGCATTTATGTATGAAAGTGAAGATTTTTTACAAACATTCATCTGGCCTAGTATTGGCAGGGTTAGCGGCGCTTATGGTTCAAGGCGTATTTTAAACGGTGAGCCAAAACGTCCCCATTATGGTATGGACATTGCTAATATCAAAGGCACTGAAGTTATCGCACCTGCTGGCGGAATTGTCAGACTTTCTGAAACAGGCATGTATTATACGGGTGGTACCATCATCATCGATCATGGTTATGGACTAAGCACCACTTTTATGCATTTATCTCAAGTCAATGTCAAGCTGGGTACGCGCATATCTCAAGGTGATAAAATTGGCGAAATTGGCATGACAGGACGAGCCACAGGCCCTCATCTTGACTGGCGCCTTAATCTGAATAAAACCAGGCTGGATCCTCAGCTTATTATTGCGCCAGAGTATGATGGCTAGTTTTCAATAGTGCTTTTTTTGCTTTCTATTATCAAATAAACCACGGTTGTCTCTCCGACGTTTAATATTTGATGCCATTTTGTGCCAGTACTTTCAAAGTGACTATTAGTATCAAGGTTAACAACCCTGCTGCCTTTTTCATCAGTGATTTGCATTTTTCCACCTGCAATAGCATAACCAAAATTTGCGTTATGCTGATGTTTTTCATGACCGACTCCAGGAGCAAAAGTACAACGCAAAATGCTCTCATGCTTATTTTCACTGAGCTTTTCACAGACCTCCTCACCTAGCCAACCCGCTTGTAAAGGGCCTTTTAAACCTTGCGCCATCGTGCACAGACTCAGTAACAAGGCATAAATAATACAGCTGAATTTAATAATCAAATCAATATTCCACCATCAACCGGTAAATTGACTCCAGTGATGTAACTGGCAGCTGGTGATGCTAAAAATAAAAAGGCTCCAGCAATTTCCTCAGGTTGTGCCATACGATTCATTGGTATCATTGGCACAATTTGTTTAAGCATGGCATCATTACTTGTTAAGGCTGATGCAAATTTTGTATCTGTTAATCCAGGTAAAACAGCATTCACCCTGATGTTTTGTGGTGCACACTCTTTGGCAAATGCTTTGGTCATGGAAATAATGGCTGCTTTGGTAATAGAGTAAATACCTTGCATAGGACCTGGCGTCACTCCGTTTACTGATGCAGTATTAATTATACAGCCACCACCTGCTTCCCGCATCATTTGCCCTGCCAGTTGACTCATTAAAAAGTACCCTTCAATATTAACTTCGATGGTTTTTTTTAAGGCTGATAATGGTGTATCAAGAATGTGTCCAAAATAAGGATTGGCAGCAGCATTGTTCACCAATATGTCAATAGTACCCATGTCCTGTTTTATTTTTGAAATCAAACTTTCGATAGCGCCCTGATCACCAATATGACAGGCTAATGCCGTTGCTTTACCACCATTTTTACGAATTTTTTCAGCTACCAGCTCCACACCTTCCTGTTTACGGCTGGAAACAATAACATGAGCCCCAGCCTGTGCGTAGAGCTTTGCCACTTCTTCGCCAATTCCTCGCGAGGCACCTGTTATTAATGCAACTTTATTTTGTAGTGAAAACATATTATTCCTCTTTATATTAATAGCTGTAATGTTATAGTATAACTTGAAGAGGTATATTAATAACTGAATTATGTTTGAACAAGTATTAGCTGCAAAAAAACGATTAAACTCACATGCCAACAAAACCCCTGTTTTGACGTCACAAACTTTAAACACACTACTTGGTGCCGAGGTATTTTTTAAATGTGAAAATTTTCAAAAAATTGGCGCTTTTAAATTTCGAGGTGCTTTTAACTGTATTTCACAACTTTCTGCTCAAGAAAAAAAACGGGGTATCATCGCTTTTTCATCAGGAAACCATGCGCAGGCAGTGGCTCTTGTTGGCAATATGCTTGGTATAAAAACCACCATAGTTATGCCCAATAATGCCCCAAAAATCAAACTGGCTGCCACCAAGGGTTATGGTGCCAAAGTGGTTATTTATAATACTGAAACCGAAATACGAGAAGAAGTCACAGCAGCAATACAACAGCAACACGGTTATAGTTTAATTGCTCCATTTGATAATAAACACGTTATTGCTGGTCAAGGCACGGCTGCGCTAGAGTTGTTTGAAAAAATAACAGACTTGGATATGTTACTGGTTCCTTGCGGTGGCGGTGGTCTTTTAAGTGGTTCTGCAATTTCCGCCAAATCCATAAACCCTAATTGTCAGGTGATAGGGATTGAACCTGAGCAGGCAGATGATGCCACTCAATCATTTTATTCAGGAAAACTTCACAGCATACCAAACCCAAAAACAATCGCCGATGGCACCCGTACCACCTCACTGGGTCACTTGACATTTCCTTTGATTCAAAAATACGTTGACGCCATGAAAACAGTCTCAGAGCAAGCCATTATTGAGGCGGTAAAGTTTCATATGTTGCGCATGAAAATTGTTGTAGAACCATCTGGCGCTTTGGGGTTAGCAGCCCTGTTAAGTCATAGTGTTAAAGCACAGGGTAAAATTGGTGTCATTATCAGTGGCGGCAATATTGACCCTGCTACACTTGTACAAATACTGGAGAATAAAATATGAAAACCATCGGTCTACTTGGAGGCATGAGCTGGAAAAGCACCTTATGGTATTATCAAGCACTAAATGAAGGCATAAAGAAAAAATTAGGAGGATTACATTCTGCCAAAATTATTCTCCACAGTGTGGATTTTGCTGTCATTGAAGAACTACAAATGAAAGGAGACTGGACAGGCGCTGCAAAAATATTGGCACAAGCAGCCATTGGCGTGGAAAAAGCGGGAGCAGACTTTTTATTAATTTGTACCAATACCATGCATTTGGTTGCTCCAGAAATTCAACGAGAAATCACTATTCCTTTATTACATATTGCTGATGCAACCGCAAAAAATTTAATTGCTCAAGGTATCAAAAAAGTGGGGTTATTAGGTACTGCATTTACCATGGAACAAGATTTTTACAAAGGCAGGCTAGAAAATAATCATGGCTTGAAAGTCATCATTCCAAATAAAGAAGATAGAGACATAGTACACCAGGTAATTTATGATGAATTATGTCTTGGTCAGATAAAGGATAACTCAAAACAACAGTATTTACGTATTATTCAGCAACTCGCTGATCAGGGTGCAAAAGGCGTCATATTGGGTTGTACAGAAATTGGACTGCTGGTTAAACAAGAGGATACTAAAGTTAAGCTTTTTGATACCACTTTTATTCATGCCGATAGTGCTGTTGAAGAAGCACTGATATGAATAAAAGGGTATTAAAAGTTAGTATTGAACAAAAAAATTGTAGACTCAAAATCCCAAGAGGAGTTTGCACAAATCGATATAGTCAATTGAATTACCATGGCCTGTATTTCTAAAAACTTGTAACTATTTAGCAGTGCTAAACATCTGCATATAAGTTGTTAGTTTATATGCCTGTAATTACACTGACTGTTATTTTTTTCCTTTATTTTTTTCGATATTAATTTCATTTCCAAGCTCAATAACCTCAATTACACATTCTTTTTCTTGTGATTTTACTACATCAGTTATAATCGTTTTTAATCCATCATATGTTATGTTTGCACCTATAGAAATTAAAAAAGAAAGAACGATGTCTTTTCGTTTCATACCTATGTTTTCTTCTATATTAGAGTCCTTAATTTCAACACTATTATTTTTACTTAGCGCCTCAAGAATAAGAGGCTGTAATGTATTTAAAATTTCACTTTCTTCATTTGTAATTGTGATAAGAATTTCTGAATAACTCATATTATTGTTTCCTCAAAATACCTGTAAGAACGTAACGCATCAACCATTTCAATTCTCACTGTTTCTATTAAATTTAATTGTAGACCTTCTAATGTATTGGCCGGTCTGTTTAAAAATATGTTAGATGACTCTTTAAATATTTTCATTACATCGTTATTCAAGTTAAAGTCATCTATACTTTTTAATTTTATATCTACTGTAGAGGCATCAGGAAACCCTCTAAAAAATATACAAAAGGGGCCTGCAATACCGTCAAAAAACTCAGTAATAAGTGATCTATTTTGATCAGTAAGATTTGCAAATCTGCCATCCATACTGACTCTTGACACAGAAAGTTCAGCATAACTTTCAATTATAGTATGAATACATGAAATAATTCTTGCTGAAGGATAAGGATGTGTTTTTCTTTGCGCTTCTTCCTCGTCAACACGGTCTCTTTCGATTAATGAAATCACTATCCAAATTGCAATAAATATCATTTTATACGCTATAGATTTGGCAACTCCGTCTAAATCAATTATGCTCTTATTAAAATGTGTATCTACAACATCATACCGAATCAGGGTCTTATTCACAGAACCAAAAATTAGTTTGTTTATCAACCAAACAATGGATGAATTATCGGCTTCCATTTCACGAAAATAAAAACGCAATTCATCTTTGTCATCCCACTTTTTGATGCCATCAGTTATTTCAGAAGATTCATTAATTTCAGACAGCTTGTAATTACCCTTTTTAAAGTCTATATGCCCACATAGAAGATGAAATAATTCATGATGCAATACAAATTGAAGCGATAAATCATAAATTGAATCCAAAATCATATCAATATCAAAGCTTTTTTCAGTAAAATGTTCACCGACACCAATTTTCATCATTGCGGAAATTATTTTCCTGTGGCTTTCAATTGTCTCGTGTATTTCTTGTAAAAAACTTTCTGAAATTGTAACCAATATTGTTTTGTTACAACTTGGCATATATCCTATTCTGGCCTTAATTTGTTTGTTTGTACTAAAGCCAATCCTGATTGCGGGTAATACTTTGCGTAATGATATCTGATCAAATAAGCCCTTTGTTATGAAAGAGAAAACATGATGACAATTAGACTTTAGCCGTTTTATTAATTCTTGATCGTTTTTATTACTCACAAGAACCCTCTATACTAATCAAAATTATCATATAAATAATTTTTCAACCGTTTTCATGCAAATATACATTCTGCTTTTTCTACTGTGTTTATCCAATAACTGAAAACCAAATTTTGTATAAAATTTTTCTACTTCACTATTGTGGCAATCAACTATAATTGCAAAAGCACTCATTTGTAAATTTATTTCCCATAGAAATTCTAACGCTTTTATCAGGGTGATTCGTCCCAGTTTTTGTCCATGATAGTTTTTATCTACGGCCAGTTGTGCCAATAAAAAAACTGGGACGGGGTAGTGTGGTAATTTTTTAGCAATTGTTGCTGGTAAAGTTGCTCTTTTAATTGAGCTGGGAGCAACCGTATAATAGCTACAAATGGGATACTTGCCATTTGCAAGAGGAGTAATGGCAGCCAATATCATGGTATTGCTTACCCCTACTTTCATATGTTTACATGCTTGGGTTTTTAAAAAGAAGTTTAACTCACTTTCCCCACAATCAAAAGAATCTCGGTCATGAATAATTTTGTCGAGTACAACAAACTGTTGGCCAAAGTTCACTTGATACCTAATTCTTTTGTCAATCTAGCAGCCTCTAATAAAGCTTTATTGGGAGTCTGAACTTTTTCACAAGTTTGCATAAAACGGTCAAAAAGGTCATCTTCTATAGTTATACTTTCATGTTGTTGAATCACCTGGCTGGCATTTTCATCCATTAAGTGAACCACATATTCAGTTAGGCTTTTCATACCAAGCAAGGCTGTTGCTTTTTCTGCTTTGTCTTTAATCTCTTGGCTCAACCTTACATCAAGTCGTGCATTAATCATAATAAACACTCATCATACGTTTTTAAAGGTAAATTATAAAACAATAAAATAAAAATGTCAATTTGTACGGACTTATTCCGTACATGAATTTATAGTATTATCACTTGAAGTAAACACCTCAATTAATCAAATATACACTTGCTAAACCTAAAAATGAAACATAGCCAACAATATCGGTAACAGTGGTTAACACCACACCCCCAGCAATAGCAGGATCAATAGATAAGCGTCTTAAAATCAAGGGTACCAGCACCCCTGCAATGGCACCAGCAATAAGGTTAATAGTTAATGCCATGGCAATAACCAGCCCAATATTCCATTCTTTAAACCATAAAAAAGTAATACCGGCCAATACCAAAGCCCAGATAAAACTATTAAATATACTAATAGAAAACTCTCGATATAGTAGGTGTTTGGCATTACCCAATCCTACCTGCCCAGTAGCCATGCCTCGTATCATTAAAGTCAGCGTTTGTGACCCAGCGATACCTCCCATGGATGCGACAACAGGCATAAGAATAGCAAGAGCTACGATTTGCTCTAAAGCAACGGTAAAAAAACCTATGGCATAAGCAGCAACCAGAGCAGTTAACAGATTAATACCTAACCAGATGGCTCGTCTTTTAGAACTAATCAAAACTGGTGCAAACATATCGTCTTCACCATCCAGGCCAGCCATACGCATCACAGAATGCTCAGACTCTTCACGTATGACATCAACAATATCATCAACAGTAATACGCCCGATTAGTGTGTTGCTTTCATCAACTACAGGAGCCGAAATCCAGTCATGGTGTTCAAAATCCTGAGCCACTTCACTGGCAGGTGTTTTTGCCTGGATTGCTGGTGACTTTAAATCAAGAATATCAGCAACTTTGGTTTTGGGATCTTTTAAAAGTAAATCATTAACATCAAGCCTGCCACGATAATGCCCATTTCGCCCCACTGCAAAAAGATCTCCCAAAGGTTTGGGTAATTTTCCGCGCATACGAATATACCTTAACACCACATCAATGGTTACATCTGGACGAATGGTAATGACATCCGGATTCATTAAACCACCAGCAGAATTTTCTGGATAAGATAAAACCCGTCTTAATAATTCCCGATTATTTTTATCCATTGAGAGCAACAGTTCATCTGTTACTTCTTTAGGTAAATCCAGAATTATATCAGCCAAATCATCAAGCTCAAGGTTTGATGTGGCACTGACCAGCTCCTGGTTTTCCATTTTGGCAATGAGGCTGCTTCGCACCTCGTCATGCAAGTGAACCAGGATTTCACCACAGTGTTCAGATCCTACCAAATCCCAAACTTTGGTTCTCTTATCAGCTGGTAAAGACTCAAGGAACAAAGCTATTTCTGCTGCTGGCATCGCATTAATCATGCGTTCAACCACACTGAGACGGTTATCTTCTAACGCCACATTGAGGTTGTGAATTTCTTTTTCAGTCGCTTCGTTTGGAACAGCTTCAGGCATAACTTTTCTTCTTACTGGTTTTAAGGAATGATCTATTAAGGTATTATATGCTAATTTACGATAATATGAAGCTAGATTATGGCAAAAGTTTATTTTGACAAGATGCAGTTAAATGATCTGGATGATGTCAACCAGATTGAGTCGGATAATTACCCTGTCCCCTGGTCTAGGGGCGTTATTAAAAGTTGTATCAAGGCGGGTTATCATTGTATTGTGGTCAAACAGCAGCAGCAAATCATTGGCTATGCCTTTTTAATGACTGCCTATGATGAATCACATTTGTTAAACATGTGTATTGATAACGGCTATCAAGGCATGGGTCTTGGTAGAAAGCTTTTAAAATATTTGGAAAATATCTGCATTTACAACCACTCAAAAGTATTTTTATTAGAAGTCAGAGAATCCAATCCCGTTGCCCAGAGTCTGTATAAATCTTTTGGCTTTTCGCAAATAGGTGTGAGAAAAAACTATTATAGATGTGTGCAGGGCAGGGAAAATGCCATTGTTATGACAAAAAACATAGCACCTTAAACTGATTTTAAACTAAAAAACATTATTCTCAATTTCATCAATAAAGCGTTGATCACCATGATTTTCATTAGATAATAATAAATAGAAACCACCATTTTTAGTTAAAATTTCAACAATGGTATCTGATAAATAATCCCCTTGCTCGACAATACTGACCTTCTCAACATCCTCAAAGGTCGTAGCATAAACATCCAGTTTATCATCTATCAGCTCATATGAAATCACCCTTTTATCCGTTAAAATATTACCATTTTCAATGATAGAAGTCAGCCCAGATGAATAAAAAAGTTTAATGGTCTCGTCAGGCTTGATGATCCTTTCTTTTATCAATAATTTAACATCATCTTTTGGTAAATCACTACCTGATATCACTTCATAGGATGGAATCGTTCCCATTTCTGACATGATACCCACAATGATGAAAAGAATACTAATCACAATAAGAGGAATACCTGTATAGTAAGTCCATTTAGCTGCAGCCTTGTATTCTGGATTTTCTGCTTTTTTTAAACGATGATAAGCATAAGCAGCTCTGATACCATTAATATAAAAAATAATGATAATTAAAGAAATAATACCTGCACCAATTAAGGTAACCAAATTATCGATTTCTACAAATTGAATGATTTTTGAAACAAAAAAATACAGGAACAATATGATTCCAGCAGCGCGTGAGTACCTTAAAATCATCATGCCACAAATAAATATCAAAACAATATCAAAGTAGTTAAATGGGTCTTTAAAAAATTCAGCTGCCGTTTCTTCGGTCCCTGACATATACACAACAAACAGTTTTAATAAATTAATAAAAACAATAATAAAAGTTACTATAGCAGCACGTTTTACAGCTTTCTCAGCATCATAGAAGTTCATGGTCATTTTCCTTGTTGAAGTTTGTAATATTAGATCAATGACATAAATTATATAGTATATACGTCTGCAAGTAAGGAAAACATATCGTTATTGCCATTAATCATCATAATCCAGTAGTAAAATAGTTCGTTTTAACTCTCTTCTAATATAAATTGTAGTCATTAATATAGTTGAACTTCTGCTACTGATTCGGATAAACTAATCGAATGAAAATAATCCACACTTCCGATTGGCATCTAGGGCAACACTTTCTTGGTAAATCAAGACAGGCAGAACACCAACAATTTTTGGGCTGGTTAATTGAAGTTTCTATCAGGCAAAAAGTCGATGCCATCATTGTTGCTGGAGATATCTTTGATACGGGTTCTCCTCCCAGTTATGCGCGTGAGTTATATAATCAATTTATAGTTAAACTACAGGCCACAAATATTCAGTTAATTATAGTCGGAGGCAATCACGACTCGGTTGCAACTCTAGCTGAATCTCAAAAGTTACTGGCCTGTTTAAATACCCATGTAATACCCGCAGCGATGACACATAGTGATGAACAAGTTATAGTTTTGACCGGTACAGAAAAACAAGCCATTGCTATAGTTTGTGCCATTCCTTTTCTACGTGCAAGAGACATACAAACAAGTCTTGCAGGGCAAACAGGCAAGCAAAAAAGTCAGTCATTACAGCAAACCATTAGCCAGCATTATCAGGATATTTACCTTCTGCACAGCGGCAAAGAGAAATGATTAATAAAAAAATTCCTATTATTACCACTGGTCATCTGGCAACAGTCGGAGCAAAAACCTCAGAATCAGTTAGGGATATTTATATTGGCACACTGGAATCTTATTCGTCAGACCAATTTCCTCCTGCTGACTATATTGCCCTGGGGCATATTCATCGTTACCAAAAACTCAGCGAACTGGAAAAGCCATGAAAATACTAAGCCTCAGATTTAAAAATATCAACTCACTACAAGGTGAGTGGAAAATAGACTTTTCCCAAGAACCCTTTGCCAGCAGTGGCTTATTTGCCATAACTGGGCCAACCGGCGCAGGCAAGTCCAGTATATTAGATGCCATATGTCTGGCCTTATACCACCAAACCCCGCGTTTAAATACCCAAACTCCCGCAGAGATGGTCATGACCAGACATACTGGAGAATGTTTGGCTGAAGTCGAATTTGAAGTCAAAGGCAGTATTTATCGGGCTTTTTGGGAAGTACGCAGTGCCAGAGGCAAAGTCGATGGCAAATTGCAACCTGCAACAGTTGAATTTGCACAGGGAGAAAAAATATTAACTAAAAAAATCAACGAAAAAAAAGAACAGATAGCCAAACTCACTGGTTTGGATTTTGCCAGATTCACCAAGTCCATGTTACTGGCACAGGGCGGTTTTGCGGCATTTCTAAATGCTGATGCGGGTGAACGCGCAGACCTGTTAGAAGAACTCACTGGTACAGAAATTTATGGACAAATTTCACAAAAAGTTTTCGAACGTCACCGTGAAGAAAAACAACGGTTATCATTATTGCAGGCACAGTCTCAAACAGTAGAGTTGTTAGATGATGCAGAAATCATAACACTAACAGCCAGCACATTGAAACAATTAAACAAATTAAACAAACAGACAGCTGGAAAACGCCAGCCAACAACAAAGCTGGCTGATTCATTTCAATACTGCAAAACAAGAAAATCAATAGTTGATCATCCAGCTCAAATCAGCCAATCAGGCATTTGAATTACACAAAGATGATTTAAACAAACTAAAAGAAGCCGAACCCGCTGATAAATTACGACCACTTTTTGTGAGCTACGAATATGAAAATAACAGATTACAAATACTGGAACATAAAGCCAAACAATTGAATGAAAAGCAACACAGCTTTAATCAGAAGCATAGTCAACAAATTGCATGTTTAAAACAATTTCTGGATAAAAGTCAAGGACATATTGAGGCTCAGGAAGCCATAATTTTAACCAAGCTGCCTGATGACTTTAATGTAATTAACATCAAACAGCACAACCAGCAACTGCTTGAGAATACTGCCCAAAATATTAAGTTACAAAATATTTATCAACAATATAACCACAATGATTTTAACAAAGCCAACAACATCGAAAATTTAAACAAGCAATTAAAAATCATGGAATTGGCCCAAGTATCTGTTGAAAATCTGCGCGGAGATTATAAAACCCAGAAAATAATAATTGAACAACTGAATGATAAATTTAAATTAGAAGTTCAAATACAAGATCTAAAAGCCTATCGGGATAAACTCCAACAAAATCAAGAGTGTCCTTTATGTGGAGCAAAAGACCACCCCGCAATTAAACACTATCAAACCATCGATGCCACACAAACAGAACTCAAGCTCAAACAGGCTCAGAAAAAACTGGATAAACTGGCAGATCAGGGAAGCCTGGCAAGTACCAAGATAGCCAAGTCAGAAACATTGAGCACTGAACTAAATAGACAAATAGCAGAGAGTAAAACAGCACAACAGAAATTGCTGATCCAATGGCAAGAAATGACACCATCATTAAACTTAACAGATGATAATATCAGCAAAAAATTAGCTCGAAATATAGATGGAAATAGTTTGCAATTAAAATTATTGGCAGATTTTCAACAAATACAACAAGATAAAAACACCTTTCAACATCAACAACAGCGGTTTAATGAAAAGCTATCATTAATAAAGATAAGTACTGAGCCATCCGCAGTTACAAGCTCCATAAATGCAGATGATTTATCAGCACAGTTACAAAAATTGGATAAAATCATAGCTAGCATACAACAATTGCAAGGGCATTTGAGTGAAAGTCAACAGGCGATTAAACTACAGCAACAAACACTTGTAACTGTCACCAAAAGTTGGGCGCAGGCACTGGAATCATCCCAATTTGCAAATATCACAGTATTTCATCAGGTATTATTAGCAGAAAAAGAATTAACCACCTTGCTACAACTAAAAAAGGAATTAGGTATTAGCCTGCTTGAAACTCAGACTTTATATGATAAATCTCAAGAAAAGTTAGAAATATTAGCATTTCAAAAAATAACGGATAAGTCAACAGAACATCTAAAACAACTGATTGAACAACTGACACAAAATATTGCACGCTGCAATAAACAACAAGGTGAAATAGAACAGCGTCTTAATGCCGACAAGCAGCAAAAAAACAAACAACAGGAATTGTTACAACAAATAGACAAACAACAACAAAACTATGATAGCTGGGCGCACCTCAATGCTTTAATTGGTTCTGCCGATGGAAAAAAATTCCGTGTGTTTGCCCAAGGCTTAACGCTGGATTACCTTATTCATCTCGCCAATCGGCAATTACAACAGTTGCATAAACGCTATCAACTACAACGTAAAGCAGGTGTTGCACTGGAGTTGCAAGTGATAGATACCTGGCAGGCAGATGCCAAACGAGATACCAATACCCTGTCTGGAGGCGAAAGTTTTTTAGTCAGTCTGGCACTGGCACTGTCAGATTTAGTCAGTCACAAGACCAGTATTGATAGTCTATTTTTGGATGAAGGCTTTGGAACCCTGGATAGAGAAACACTGGATATCGCTTTAGATGCCTTGGACAACCTCAATGCCAAAGGCAAAATGATTGGCATAATCAGCCACATAGATGCCTTAAAAGAACGTATCCCTGTACAAATACAGATTAAGAAACAAAGTGGCCTGGGTGTGAGTCAGCTCGCCAGTATTTATAAAGTTCAATAGCTTAGCCCATTCTATAAATAATCAATCCTCAAAGATATTGGGGCGATTATACGATTTGAGGGTGAAGTATGCCAATCGTTTTCTGATCTTATACTTCCTCAATAAATTTAATGGTTTATTTTTTAAAGCTGCTTTATTGGCATGTAAACACTCAATGCTGGCATCTATTACCCGGGCACTGGATTTTCCATCAAAATATGGATGTAACTGCTGAATAAAAGCATCAATTTTTTTATAAACATCAGCTGACTCTGTAATATCTCTATCAAAGGCACTTTCTATCTCACCAACCTGATCAATATTGATAAGATAATCAGGTTTAGCATTATTGGCAAAGGCAATCACTGGCTTTCTTTGTAGAATAAACTCCTGAATGGCTGAAGTCGAATCTGCCAGCATCCTATCCGCTTTTTTGAAAATAGGATTTAAATCTGTCGTATCATAAAATTGAAATTTCTCACAAATCAATTTTTGCCATTTACTTTTTATTTCCAGCGGAATTTTAGGGTGCAATACCATCAGGAAATTATATTTTCCACTTGCTATCAAACGCGCTATTTCTGTATATATCTCATCGTTATAAGCCAAGCTTAACCTCTTACTAAAAGTGGAGGCAATCACAATGGTTTTAAGCTGTTTTTTATCGGTAGCCTGGCGAATAGGGAACAACGTATCCATTTTTGGCCAACCCGTTTCAACAACATTAAAGTGCTGATGTTTTTCAGCTAATTGTTTAAAATATTTTGTGGTAGACGGCCCTTGAGTGCAATAAAGATCAAAAAGTCCACGGATATTAAAATGACTGAATCTATTTCTTTTTGAAAACCTTTTTTGTGCATTAAAACCATGAAATATTTGCACCTTGAGACCAGAAATAAAATCCGCCACTTCATTGGTGGCAAC
This sequence comes from Alcanivoracaceae bacterium, assembly GCA_016763695.1. Classification (GTDB taxonomy): domain Bacteria; phylum Pseudomonadota; class Gammaproteobacteria; order Xanthomonadales; family Marinicellaceae; genus NORP309. The sequence goes on along the minus strand of JAESTH010000213.1, from coordinate 1,749 downwards.
CAAGACAATATGTGGTTTGTATGCAAGTACTTGTTCAATATCATCGAAGACATTATCAAAGTCCTTGAGTTTTTCCTGTCCTTCACAGCGATCACAAAACCATTGTATCTGATAACCTCTTGCCTGAATTTCTTTTTGCAGGGGAAGCCCAATAGGAATAGAATAACTGTGCGAAATATATAGTAAAAACCTATACTTGATACTATTTCCCTGACTCCCTGATTTGATCAAAATACGCTCTACTTTATTTAAAAAGTAATTTATATCATCTAAATAATAAATTTGCTATACAAAATTTGTATCTTTTCAGCGTATTTTGGAAAATAACAATAAGTCATTGATTTACAGCTAACTTGCATATTTCAAAAACCTATTTACTTCATAGCTCTACAGGTCAAAAACTTCTATCTGATCATTAATCAGGTTAAAATACTGCCATGAAAAATATATTTGCACGATGTCAATTCCTTACATCCGCCCATAAGGTTTCGCAACTACCTGAAGATACAGGTTTAGAGATTGCTATTGCTGGTCGGTCTAATGCTGGTAAATCTACCAGCCTCAACACCTTGGTTGGAAATAAAAAATTAGCAAAAGTCAGTAAAACACCTGGTCGAACGCAGCTACTCAACTGCTTTGACTTAGGTGACAACATGCGCCTGGTTGATTTGCCTGGTTATGGTTATGCCAAAGTACCAAAAAAAATCAAGCAACATTGGCAGCAAGAAATCAACACCTATCTACAAGAAAGAAAAAGCCTGATTGGTGTGGTTATCGTTATGGATATTCGTCATCCACTCAAGGAGTTTGATAAACAATTTCTGTATTGGGCCGATCAATCTGGACTGTATTCGCATGTATTATTGAACAAATCAGATAAATTTAGATCAGGAAAAAAGAAAGCCGTTTTACTGGAAGTAAAAAAGGCCATGCAGGAGATATCGCGCACCACAACCATTCAGACCTTTTCAGGTTTAAAAAAGGAAGGAATACCTGAGCTTTCTGCCACCTTAATGTCCTGGTTTTCTGATCCTAGTGTTTCCCATTTGGAGGAACAGGAATAAATGTTAATAACCATAACTAGAACTAAACAGAAAAATACATGAGTACAAGATGCCTACAGGGAATGCTGACAATCGAAGCCTTTATAGATATCAACAGTCAAACAAACTTAAGCTTGTCCCAAGGGACAATTAAACAACTCAATACACAGATAACTAAAGAATTGCAAGCAATTGTGCCTCATTTAGATGATTCATCTTTTGCTATAGTTGGTGCCCTGTACCAAAGCAGCGAATTGTTACAGCCTGGCTTCCCGATTCACACCCAATTAAGACAGTATGCCAATGCCACACTTAAAGGTGAAAACAACAGGCGCAACCAACTAGTTATTGGAGCAAACAAAGGCCAATTGCCAGATGGATTGAGGCATCACCCTGATGTACAAGTCACACCCTTATTATTAATGCCGTTTGTCATTATCTCAGATGATGATGAAACCAAACAAATTTTTGAAGAGCAATTAATGCACAAAGGTATGGCCTCAAAGGTATTATTACAACAGATACAGCAGGCCATTGGGGTAAAAATTCGCCATGTCAACTTTATGACTGTGCTTGATTTGGCTGCGATGATGCATAATCACTTACAGATGGCAGGTTTTGAACCTTTATGGCAACTATTGGAACAGGCGATATTTAATAAAGAGCCCGAGACCAGAGTAAGCACTCCACAATACAATGAGTTCTA
>JAESTH010000212.1 GCA_016763695.1 Alcanivoracaceae bacterium | reverse complement strand
TCTTTTCTTTTTTTATGATTTGTTTTTTTGAACTTTTTAACCATTTTAAAAGTTCGATCCGTTCTTGTTGAGAAAGCTTGTTAATACCAGTAGTTACAGTAGTTTTCTCATCCATATTGTCAAAGATTGTGCCAGCTGCCAATAGTGATTGCGATGACATTATTAATATTAATATAATTATTTTCATGATTTTTGTATTTTTTTACTATTATTTAGTTCTAATTTACCCATTCTAACAAAGTTTTAACACAGTAAAATAAAAAAGACGCTAAAATGCGCTAAAACGTTAAAAACCCAACTATAGATTTAAAATATGAACATATCATCATTGAAAAAAAAATTAATTTTTAATTTTAAGCGGACTATTATAATCTTGATTTCTCAAGTTGTAATTGTTAATACAAGTCATGCAATAAACCTCACTTTGAATGGTTCTCCTGAATTGGAGTTATCAGAATTAATAACGTATGATTATACGGAAAATCCGATTAGGTTAATTAGCACCAATACTGCTATTACTGGCGCTTTTGTTTGTCTTGGCCCCAATCCTGATGTTCCTGGTTTGGTTACTCCAAGCTTAGCATTCGAACCTACCGACCCCTTTAAAGTTTATGGTATGGTAGGGGTTTCTTCTGCAGTTTATCATTTAAATCAAAATGTGACTCCCAGTGTTTTGAATTTGTTCACTAATTCAACTTCTCAATGTGTAACCAGTGGTTTTTCTATAACGGATGCCATATTTGCCAATTCTTTTGAGGCGGCAGGCTCAAGCCCTTTTGTTCTGGGCGGTGGAGCCAATGGGCCTGATTTGCGCTTAACTATGATAGATAGTCTTGGTAATGAGCTCCAAGATAATGTTACTTTGGTAAATAACCAGATTTTCTCATATGGGTATCGAATAGCCAATGTTGGTACAGTTCCACTAGAAGTTGATATGGTGGATTATTATTTACAAACTCAAATTCCTGCTGGAAGGCCACATCTTTCAACAATTGCTAGTGATCATGCCTGGAACTGCCTACCTAACATTACGAGTACAGCATCGGATTGTGGAGATAATGTATCTGGAAACGGTGTCGTTTATATAGAAAATGCACACATTGAAGTCAATGATTTTCTTGAAATAAAAGTCACAAGAAAAGCTGTTGTGCCTAATGGTAGTGGTCCAAGTGGTTTAAAAATTGATTTATTAGCCACTGCTCTGATAACCAATGAACAGGATGCCGCATTGGTAGATAATTTTGAGACGCTTTCTATTGGTGTCAGTGATAATAACCCACCTTCATTTGTAACTACTGTTGATAACAAGACGGTTTTGGAAGATAGTTCTCCTTCTACCTATGGCTTTTCTGTTTCAGATCTTGATCCAGATACATTGACAGTAACGGCAAGTTCTTCGGTGCCTTCAATCATAGGAGCTGTTGCAAATAATACTGGTGGGGATAATTGGCAAGTGACAGTTACACCAGAGTTAAATATGTTTACCACAGTTGGTGGGCCAGTTGTTATTACCTTAATGCTGAGTGATGAAAGTGCCGTGGTTTCTTCAACTTTCGAGGTGAATGTAACAGCAGTGAATGATGAGCCATCATTTACGATTTGTGGTGATTTTAGTCATGACATTTTAACGGGAGATAGGACTTGTGGTGGTATCCCTGTATCAAATAATAGAGTTGTTTTTGCTGGTTTCGTTACAGACGTAAATTTGGGCCCCAATGAGGATGCCCAAAATGTTGAGATGTATGAAATCGTAAGTTTTATAGATAATAATGGAATCATTGGTAGTTTTCCAGATCCCGATATTAGTATATCAAATTTTGGTGTTTTAAATTATACGCCAAGTGGTAATTTTGGTGTGGCGACTATTCAAGCTCAGTTGAAAGATGATGGTGGCGATACAAATGGAGGGGATGATCTTTCTCCTGTTGTAGAGTTTACCTTTACCGTTCCTGGTCCTGATGTCGCTTTGGCAAAGACTGTTTATTTTGGTTCAGATAATGGGGCATCATGTGAGGGTGGTGAGTTAGTACAGGCAGAATTCAGTAACCAAGTGACTTATTGCTTTAAGGTAACTAATTCAGGCTCAACCTATCTTGAAGTGAATGCTTTAGATGATGCGAATGTGGGTGTTAATTTAGCTGGCTTAACTTTGGTAGGTTCTCCTAGTCCATTTATTGCACCAGGTGATTCGGTGGTTTATTATTTTGTGGATACTGTAGAAGGAGATTTGCTTGATGCAGAGGCTATTTTAACGGTTAATCCAATAGATGAAATGGGTGATGATATCGCTTCTTTATCAGATGTGATGACTGTTGATATGGCCAGCGTTGATATGATTGCACCAGCTGTGACGTTAGCTAAAACGGCTTATGCAGGTCATGATAGTGGAGTTGGTTGTGCTGCAGCAACTGATGGTTTGAATATCGTTTCTGGTACGGATATAAGCTATTGTTATAGAACTGAAAATACCGGTGATACTGATTTAAGTATAGCTACCTTTTCGGATTTTGGAATTGGTATTTCTAGTTTAACCAGTCCATTGATTGTTTTTAGTGGTGCTGATATTTCACAGCCTGGTACTTTATTGAATCCTGGGGCAACATCAGTTTTTTACTATCAAACAACAGTTATTGCAACACCGAACCAATTTGCAAATATTAGTATGAATCCAGTCAGTGCAGCTGGTGTTGATATTATTAATATTAATGATGTATTTGCTTCTGACAGTGCAGGTGAAAACTTAGGTGTTTTTGTTGAATTTTCAATTGATTCAAGTGATATTGAAATTACAGGTGGGAACTTGCCACAGTTACTGGTATTAGGTACTGTGACAACTACATCAACTGTTACTATTAGCGATGTAGGTTCAGGGAATGCTACGGAGGGAGTTGGAAACGATTATATTTTTGCATCTCCAGTAACTGTAACTATACCAGTTGGAAGTTACGATGGCACACTGGCTACAGCGGTGATGATAACAGGGTTGACAATATTGGACGATGCAATTGTAGAAGGAAGTGAAATAATTAACTTTAGTTTAGATTCGGCAACGGGTGATGCTTTTATAGAGGACGCAAATAATAACGCATCTATTGCGATAATACAAAGCTATACCATCCTTGATGATGATAGTGCCGCAGTAACGGTGGGAGATATCTCTGGTGATGAAGATGCAGGTGGTATGACCTTTGTATTTACCTTGGATAATGCCGTTGCGGGTGGTTTTACTCTTGATGTCAATACGGCAGATGGTAGTGCGTTGCTAGCAGACTCAGATTATACTCAAATCACAACTGAACAGGTTTCTTTCTTAGGCTCAGTTGGCGAAACACAGACGGTAACCTTTACTCCAACAGCTGATGCGGTAGTGGAAGGTGATGAAACCGCAACAATCTCAATGACAAATAGTTCAAACGCCAATGTTGCTATCAGTGATACAGCAACGGTAACAATTAATAATGATGATGTCTAGTTAGATATTTGCAGATTAGGTTTAGAAAAAGCTTTCTAAGATTTTATTCATAGAAGGCTTTTTTTATGGGTATGTTATCTGTATTTTAGTTCCGAACCAGGTACTAAATACAAGGCTGAGTGTTCAAAAACCACCTCATGGCCATTATCATATTTTAAATGGCATTCGAGTGAATAGTTGATCTGTTTGAGCTTGAGTAAGCTGTTTGGTCTAGTGATATTTATGTTTGAAAAAGTTAAGATTTCTATAGAGAAAGCATCCAAATTAATAGCCATGTTTTGTTGAATATTTAACCGTGACTCAGAACTAAACTCAATATCACAATTGATGGTATCCAGTTTATTATGTACATAAGAGCGGTATTCAAAACGCAGTTGTATTTCATTGGTGGCTAGATCCAATTTGCTGATTTTTATGTCAGCAGGAGCGGCCTGTTTTTCATAAGCCCGATAGTTTGATTTGCTACTCCCGCAGGAGTTTAATATCAGCAAAGATAAGGGCAGTAACATTATTAGCTTTTTATTCATGGTGTTTAACTCACTTTTTTAGGGTCAAGTGCATCTTGCATGGCATCAGAAAACATATTAAAGGCAATAACCAAAATAAACAAAAAAATGGACGATGAGGCAAAGTTATTAAAATGACCAGCCAATAAATCCTGGGTTGATTCTGATATCATTAAACCCCAACTAACTCCATCTTTGACTCCGAGACCTAAAAAGCTGAGTATAACTTCAGATTTTATTGCGGCTACAAAAGCAATGGTAGATTGTACCAGGAGTATATGAGAGGTATTAGGCATGATATGTTTAAAGATAATTTTATTTTCAGTGACACCTATTGATCTGGCAGCTTCTACAAATTCTTGACTCTTAAGTTTAATAACCTCACCACGAATAACTCTGGATGTTCCTGTCCAAAAAGTTGAGATCATGGCAATATGCATGGCAAAGGCATTGCCCTTCAGGGCAAAAGCGACAGCAGCGACAAATAAATAAAAGGGAATAGAGTCCAGTACACCCATCATCCACAAAATCAGCGAATCTATCCACGTCCCACTGTAATATCCAGACAGTGCTCCAAGAACTGCTCCTAATACAGTGGATAAAACTGCAACAATAAAGCCAACTTCAAATGCAACTTTGGTACTGTAAATAACCCGTGTCAATACATCCTGACCAATTACATTTGTACCAAACCAGTGTTGTAATGATGGCCCCACCCATAAATCATCAGAAGTGTCACTCCATGTGCCTCCCCAAAAAGAAAACCAGACACCAATGGCGATGATTAAATAAATAAATACAATTGTGGCACCAGTCTTACCCATAGCATCGCGTTTAAATTTGTACCATGCCTTGTTCCAGAGAGAATCCCCTTTGGAAAAATTTTCTGGAGAAAAGTTTGTCAGGTCTTGTTTGATTTCGTTTGCTACATTATTTGACATTTTGGTCTCTACTTATTTTAGCTCTACACGGGGATCAAATACCCTGTATAAAATATCTGTTAATAATAATACCAGCACAAATAAAATGGCTGTTAGGCCAACTATTGCTTTAAGAATATTTTGATCACCAGCAATGATAGCATCATAAGTCACTTTTCCGACACCAGGAATACCAAAATAACTTTCAATTAATAAGCTGCCGCTGACAACGACCAGAGGAATTGAAAACATGACACGTGTTGTTATGGGTACCATGGCATTTTTTAATACACTCTTAAATAATAATGAAGTAGGTGTATGACCAAAGGCCTTGGCAGTCCGCACATGATCTTTGGTCATTTCCTCAACCAGAACTGCTCTATAAAATCGGGTGTTATAACCCAGAGCAACAAAAACAGTAGCCAGTGTTGGGACGGTGACATAATTAATATATTGAGACCAAATTATGGCTCCAGAAGCATCATACACTTCCCAGCCTCGGACGGGAAACATGTCCAAACCAAATGAAGAACAGAAGAATACCTGAAAGGCAATAATGACTATCAAAAATGAAATGCTCATACCAATCACAGAACCTGTCATAATTAACTTATCCAGCCATGATCCTCGATGATAGGCAGCAAACAATGCCAGTGCGATGGCAATGACGTTACCAAGAATAAATCCAGGGATGATTAGATGTAGGGAAACGGGCATGGTTTCTTTGAGAATGGTGGATACTTTTTTATCAATAACTTGTGAATTGCCAAAATCAAAAGTGACAAGCTGTTTTAAGTAAAGGGCATATCTTTTGCTAAAAGACTGGTCATAACCAAGCTCGTGTCTGATTTCCTGAATATCTTGCGCTGTGGGGTTTTTACCAAGTTTTTCCCAGGTTAAATCTGGGCCATAATAAACCATTAATAAAAATGAGATAAAAGTAACACCAATAATCAATGGGATTCCGCCCAATAGTTTACGTAGAGCAAATTTTAATATATCCAATTTTCTCTCCTTATTTTACGTAGGTGTTTTTAATATCAACAAATTTGGCAAAAAAGCCACCAAGGATTTCTCTGTCAGGGTACATGATCACATCATGGTGCCAGAGGTAAATCCTGTTTCTGGATAAACCTGATAGTACTACACAATCATCAATAACCATTTGGTTAAGTTGTTGGTAGAGTTCGGTGCGTTCAGGGGAGGGCTGCATTATCTTAGCCTGTTCAAATAATGTATCAAACTCTGGATTGATGTAATTGAAGATGTTTGAACCAGGTGATTTATTGGGGCCATAAAACAACTGTAAAGTGTTTTCTGCATCGGGGTAATCCAAATTCCAGCCTAGAGTAAATAATGGGGTTTTGCCATTTTTTAAAGCTTTATTAAAAGCCCCAAAGCTTGGATAAGGGTTGTAGATAATTTTTTGAATGGGATAACCAATCTTCTTTAAAAAGCCTCTGAATTGTTCATAAAAAAGGCGATTTGTTACGCTTCCAGGTGAGTGGTATTCCATAATGGGTAAGTTATCAGCGTTCCAGCCAGCATCATCCAGTAATTTTTTTCCACCTTCAATATCCAAGGTAACTGAATCTTTGGACTTTTCAG
>JAESTH010000211.1 GCA_016763695.1 Alcanivoracaceae bacterium | reverse complement strand
GCGGTTGAGTCTGGGATCGACATGGTTGATACCAGTATTTCTTCAATGAGTATGACCTATGGACACTCGCCCACTGAAACTCTGGTTTCTATAGTGGAAGACACACCTAGGGATACTGGCATAGACATGGACAAACTGGCTGAAGTGGCTACCTATTTCCGTGAAGTGCGAAAAAAATATGCCCAATTTGAAGGCAGCTTAAAAGGCGTTGATGCCCGAATACTAACAGCCCAGGTGCCTGGTGGCATGTTGACTAATATGGAAATCCAGTTAAAGGAACAAGGTGCCGCTGATAAATTAGATGAGGTCTTAACAGAAATCCCCAAAGTCCGTAAAGATTTGGGTTATATTCCGTTGGTAACCCCCACTTCGCAAATTGTTGGTACACAGGCTGTTTTGAATATTCTCACGGGTGAAAGATATAAAACCATTACCAAAGAAACCGCTGGTGTACTTAAAGGCGAATATGGAGCAACCGCAGCACCAGTTAATTCAGAGCTACAGAAACGCGTACTGGATGGAGCGAAAGTTGTCACGTGCAGACCAGCTGATTTACTAAAACCAGAAGTAGAAACCCTAACCAAAGAGTTAATTCAACTGGCTAAAGATGAAAATATTTCCTTGGCCGATGACGTTATTGATGACGTCCTCACTTATGCCTTGTTTCCACAAATCGGCTTGAAGTTTTTAAAAAATCGCAACAATAAAGAGGCATTTGAACCAGCACCACAAGCAAGTGATGTTCGGAAGCCACCCACTCTAAAGACCAGTCCAAGTCCAACAAATAATACAGTAGAAAGTTATTCAGTAAAGGTGGATGGGAAAGTTTTCCAAGTTGAAGTTGCCCCATCAGGAACGATCAATCAAATTTCTGAGGCCTCACCCGTAAGCACAGCCAACAATTCAAGCACAGAAACACAAGATGCCCCCTTGGCAGGAAATATTTTCAAAGTCATGGTCAATGTTGGTGATCAGGTTGCAGACGGTGATGTTATCATCATTATGGAAGCCATGAAAATGGAAACAGAAATTCGCTCATCTATTACCGGAACGGTGTCATCAGTTCATGTGAAAGAAGGTGACAATGTGAAAGTTGGTGAAATGCTACTGAGTTTTGGATAATAAGATGGAGTTGTTAAATACCTTATGGCAATCAACAGGGCTGGCTAATTTTGAAATAGGCCAGATTATCATGATGCTGGTGGGCTGTGGCTTACTCTTTTTGGCGATTGTAAAGAAGTTTGAACCACTATTATTGATGCCTATTGGTTTTGGTGCCATCTTGACCAATATCCCCATCGCGGGTTTTACTGAAGTAGGTGGCTTGTTGCATTACATCTATTATGCAGGTATAGATACAGGTATATTTCCCCTGATTATCTTTATGGGTGTCGGTGCCATGACTGACTTTGGCGCATTAATAGCCAATCCCAAGATGTTATTACTGGGAGCAGCGGCACAATTTGGGATTTTTACCACCTTGTTTGGTGCCATTGCCTTAAATGCAGTTCCGGGCATTGAATTCAGTATTCAGGATGCATCAGCAATCGCCATTATCGGTGGTGCAGATGGCCCTACGGCCATATTTCTTGCATCAAAATTAGCACCTGAATTACTTGGAGCTATTGCTGTGTCAGCTTATTCCTATATGGCACTGGTGCCAATTATTCAACCACCCATCATGCGTGCATTAACCTCAGAGGAAGAAAGAAAAATTGAAATGGTGCAGCTCAGACATGTGACAAAAATAGAGAAGATAATTTTCCCTCTGGCGGTCTTACTGTTAACCATCTTTTTCTTGCCTGCGGCAACACCCTTAGTAGGTATGTTTTGTTTTGGTAATCTCATGCGCGAATCAGGTGTGGTTGAAAGATTAAGCTCTACTTCTCAAAATGAACTGATTAATATAGTCACTATCTTTTTAGGACTCGGTGTGGGCTCAAAACTCAGTGCGGATGAATTTCTTAATGTTGAAACATTAGGGATATTAGCATTGGGGGCGATTGCCTTTTCAATTGGTACAGCAACAGGGGTACTGATGGCTAAACTGATGAATAAACTCTCAAAGGATCCAATCAATCCCTTAATTGGCGCAGCAGGTGTTTCGGCTGTACCAATGGCTGCAAGAGTGGCCAATAAACTGGGATTAGAGGCCAATCCGCATAATTTCTTACTCATGCATGCAATGGGGCCGAATGTTGCTGGTGTTTTAGGTTCCGCTGTTGCCGCGGGGATTTTACTTGCATTGGTGGGTTCTCCAGGATAAACATTAACATTGTGGAGCATTAACAAGCTCAAAATCTTGTTTGTTAAACTCCACACCGTTGATAATTATCGAAAGCTGATGAAGACCTAGATGAAATTTTCTGGTGCTTATTATTTTAAAAGATTGCTTGCGCGTAATATCGCTTATTGAATTTTTTTGTTGGTTTTTTTCACTGATCTTAAAAACTTTTCTGGATAAGCTGCCATTGGCTTTTTGGTAATATAGACCATATTCAAGACGTAATTTTGTACCCACTTCACTGTCATTCTTTATCTTAAAATTAAATTCCAGATATTCACCAATTTTCACCTTAGGCGTTAAGATCTTGAAATTTTCAACACTAATATTTTCAACCGATCCAAAGCCAAATATTTCCATTACTTGCAAATGCCCTTGCTTCAAAAGAGTTCTGCAACCATGTTTAATGAGCCAATCTGTTTCTTTAGTTACACCTTGCCATTTTATAACTAAATTAATAACGATATCGGGGTTATCCTTCGATATATCGTTGAGATTATTTGCCACACTTCTTCGTACAGACTCAGATGCGTCATCCTTCAACTTTTCAAGTATAGGAATAACCGGATTAGGGTTTTGTTTCAATGAGGGTATTGCCATAGCCCAGGGCAATCTCGGCCGGCTGCCTTCTGAGGCCAATCGCCTTACCATTGGGTGTTTATGTTCAGACCACAATATCATTTGCCTCATCATCTCTTCTTGGTATTTAATAAGAAATGGGCGAACCGCAAATTCACAACTGCTAAACTGAGTTATTTGTTCAAATGCCTGAATAGAAGCTTGATAATCATTCAATCCATAAAACTCAATAAAGTCTGGTAAAAACATATATTCAAGACTGTCCTCTTTGCAGCCACCTTTAATCAACTGAGCAATCACTCTTACAATTGTTTTTGCATTGTTTTCGAAATCAGCACTTAACTGTCGCTTCAAAACCACAGATATGTGCCTCATCCTCTGCTTTAACTCTCTGTTATCCCATTCACTATCAAATATGTTATTTATAAAAGCACTGCTATCAAAATCAACGACAACTTGTTGTAAGATTTCCGTAAAGCCATCAAAAAAGGCGGGGGTGTATATATTTTTAAATAGTTCAGCCATTGGAGTGATTAATTAATTGAAAAAGATTTGAGTATAAGTGATAGTTACTGACACCGTATTGTCATTGATTTTGTAAAAATAAACTATATATTATGCCTTTATTCTAAATCACTTACTCTCACTGGAGAATTTTCATGATGAACTTTACCTTTCACAACCCTACTCGCATTCATTTCGGTGAGGGACAAATCAGCAAGATTAGCCAGGAGATTCCTGAGACCTCCAGAGTTCTGGTTATTTACGGCGGTGGCTCGATTAAAACCAATGGTGTTTACGATCAAGTAAAAGAAGCACTAAGTAACCACAGCTGGTTTGAGTTTTCAGGTATTGAACCAAATCCGAAATATGACACCACTATTAAGTCACTAGAAATTATCAAAGAGCAAAAAATTGATTACCTTCTGGCTGTTGGTGGTGGTTCTGTTATCGATGCAACAAAATTTATTGCTGCTGCTGCTTTGTATGATGGAGATGACCCCTGGGATATTCTCAAGAAGCAGGAAAAGATTAGTCAGGCCATTCCAATGGGTGCCATCCTGACATTACCTGCAACTGGTTCTGAGAGTAACTCTGGCAGTGTGATGACCCGCGATGGAAATAAATTGTTTTTTGGCTCACCATTAGTATACCCTCTCTTTGCTATACTTGATCCTGCCACTACATTAACTTTATCCGATAGACAAATCAGTAATGGTGTCGTTGATGCTTTTGTACATACCGTTGAACAGTATTTAACTTATCCTGTTAATGCTAAAGTACAAGATAGATTTTCCGAAGGAATTTTACAAACCTTAATAGCTGACGGACCACTGGCTTTGGAAGATAACTTTAAAAATAATCTTGAAGTGCGTGGAAACATCATGTGGTCCGCCACACTGGCATTAAATGGCTTGATTGGTGCCGGTGTTCCGCAAGATTGGACAACACATATGATAGGTCATGAACTTACTGGCCTCTATAATATAGATCACGCACGTACGCTTGCCATTGTTTATCCTGCGGTATTAAAGGTATGCCGACAGGCCAAACATGATAAATTAATACAGTATGGCAAACGGGTGTGGAATTTAACCAATCCTGATGAAGAGCAATTAATTGATGAAGCGATTGCCAAAACCGCAGAGTTTTTCCAAAAAATGCAAGTACCAACTAGCCTGTCTGAAGTTAACTTGGGCGCAAGTGATATTGATAAGATCCTCAATAAATTAGAACAACATGGCATGGTTGCCTTAGGTGAAAATTCTGACACCACTTTAGAGGTAAGCCGTCAAATTCTTGAAGCCGCTTTATAAGCTGACAGAATACTCTTCACCCTCTATCAATGCTCTTTGAGAAAGAATATGCTGAGTCATAAATTTTACAAATTTATTCAACTTGGCATTTTTTCTCATATCAGGGTGGCTGAGTATCCATAGTTTATACTTGCCTTCAGACGTATAAGGTGATATCCGTATTAAGTTTTGATCTAAATCCCCAAAGAAACAAGGGAGAATAGCAATGCCTAGCCCATTTTTACAGGCATGTGCTTGTAACATCATACTGGCAATTTTATGCTTTGATACAAACCTCGGATACTCACGGGCAATTTTACCAATGGGTTTGCGCATTTTATCCGTCCAGCCTATCCAGTTTTGTTTTTCTAACCAACCCTGCTGCTCTAACATTGGTGCCAATTCACGTGACAGATAACAGGCTCGGTGAATAACAGCCAATTTGCGACCAATTAAATAATCAGGGGGGACATCACAGATACGAAAAGCCACATCCGCTTCTCGATTGGCTAAATTGAAGGTCTTAGTCGAATCAATGATTTCCAGTTGTATTTGGGGATACAGCCGACAAAATTCAGCAAAACCTGGCATCAACAAATCTTGAGCCAGAATATCTGGCATTGTCACTCGTATTTCTCCGACCAATGTATCGTTTTTTCCGTCCAACTTTCTGGAGACAGAATTTAATCGTTCTTCTAAATGCAAGGCTTCTTTAAATATTTCATCAGCAAAAACTGTACAGACATAACCTTTTGCAGAACGCTCAAACAAGCGCTGTCCCAGCGATGCTTCAAACTTATTAATTCTACGTGAAACCGTAGTATGATTGACATCAAGTTGCTTCGCCGCCGATCTAATAGAGCCTGTACGACACACCATTAAAAAATACCTTAAGTCATCCCAATTCAATTTAAAACCACCATTTTATTAACCTCAGTTTATCATTATTTTTAATTATACACAGACACAGGATAATTTACTTGGTGCATTTTTGCACCACTGAAGTGCAAAATTCACCTATTATAATTAAATAAATCGCACCTATAATATAAATTCGATAATCAACAGACAAAAAGAGAATAACAATGAAAACAAAATTATTACAAGGCAAATACAATGTTAAGGCAAAAATAACCATTAAAGCCTCAAAACATGAAGTCTGGGAAATTTTGAAAGATTTCAACAATGTATATACCTGGGCACCAGGTGTTAAAGAGTCTTATGGACTCAATAATAAATATCAAGAAGTAGGTGCAGGTCGTCATTGTAAGCTGGAAGGCTTTGGTGAAATAGATGAATATATTCAACAATGGGATGAAGGGTCAGGATTTGTTTATGATGTAACACCCTTAGGACCTTTAACAAACGTCTATAGTAGCTGGTACCTGAGTTCAGTCAATAAAAGCATGACAACACTAAAAGTCACACTCAGTTATGATATCCGTTTTGGGTTATTTGGAAAAATCATGCATAAACTCATTATGCGTAAAAAGCTGAATGAAGCTTTGCCACAAACACTGGAATCGGTAAAAAAACGGGTTGAAACGGGTGAAATGATCAGGCCCTTGCTTGAGCAACCAGCCTGACAAATTTTATGTTAAAACATGTCATTATTTATTTTTCAATAACTAATTGACCGATCGGTCATAAAGTTATATGATGCCACAATGAATATTGGAAGACCCAGAAAACTAAGCCGTGAAGCTATTTTGGAAATAGCCATGGATGTATTTTGGGAAAAGGGTTATGAGGCAACCAGTATTGCTGATATTTTATCAGCTACTGGGCTACATAAAGGCAGCTTGTATCAAACATTTCGCGATAAAAAAACGCTCTTTATCGCCACTTTAGATCATTATTTAGGGCAAATGTACCAACTTAAAAAAGATGTGATGCAAAGTGAGTCTGATCCAATTACTGGCTTAAAGAAATTTTTGCATGAAATGTTATCTCTTTCTGGCTCAAAAGGGGGTTGCGGCAACAAGGGCTGCATGATAGTCAATACCCTGGTAGAAACAGCGCCACATGACATAGAAATAAGAAAGATGCTGGAACAGCAAAATAAAAAGTTTCAAACCTTATTTGTTGAGACATTAAATACAGCGCAAGCAGAGGATGGGTTAAAATTAAATTTCCCTGCTGAAATTATTTTTGGGTTACTCATGTCAACAATGAATGGTCTTAGTAATAATTTAAAAAATATGATTTCTTTAGAAGAAGCGCATCAATTACTAGAAATACAATTACAACTACTTGGTTTAAATAATTAAAAATCAGGTTTTTTTTGTTTATTAAATGACCAATTGGTCATGAATGCCATATAAATGGTATGGGGATATATTATGAATAACTATTTTAAATCTATCGATCGTTTTGCAGTAAGACTTACTAAAAAGATGATTGATTATCGGTATCTTGTGTTGATAACAGCAATCATTGCCGCAGGCTTGATTGGATCAGGAGCAAAAAACCTGGATTTTGCTACCAATTATCGCGCATTCTTTTCAGAAACCAATCCAGAGCTTCAGGCATTTGAACAATTACAAAGTGTCTATGCAAAAAATGACAATATTTTCTTCGTGCTGGAACCTCAGAACAATGAAGCCTTTTCAAACGACGTCTTAAGTGCGGTTGAATGGTTAACCCATGAAGCTTGGCAAATCCCCTATACTCAAAGGGTTGATTCTATTACTAATTTTCAACATTCTTACAGCGAAGGTGACGATTTAATCGTAGAGGATTTGGTCGAGGATGCAGCCAACCTGACCCCAGCACAATTACACAGTAAAAAGTTAATTGCGATAAATGAACCCTTAATTTATAAACAACTGGTAAGCAAGGATGGTACTGCACTTGCGGTAAATGTCACCTTAAATTACCCACAAAAAGTTTCAAGTGAAGTGCCGGAATCTGTCAGTAAAGCACGAGAATTAACGGCTGAATTAAATAATAAATTCCCCAATATTAAAGTTTCTATTAGTGGCATATCTATGCTTAACAATGCTTTTTCGGAAGCAGGCATGCACGATATGAGAACATTGATACCAACAATGTTTGCGGTGATTTTATTGCTGACCTTACTTATCATACGCTCCATAAGTGGCATGGTAGCAACATTAATGGTGATAATAATTTCAACAGTTACCGCTATGGGAATGGCAGGATTCTTCGGTATTAAACTCACACCAATTTCCGCATCAGCTCCAACTATTATATTAACCCTGGCCATTGCCGATTCTCTGCATATATTAATTTCATTAAAAAGCTTTTTACGAGAAGGCCTAAATAAGACCGATGCCATTATTGAATCAGTCAGGGTGAATTTTTTACCCGTTACCGTGACTTCATTAACCACAATTGTCGGTTTTTTAGCGCTCAATTTCTCAGACTCTCCTCCTTTCTGGCATTTAGGTAACATTACAGCCATAGGCATATTTGCAGCCTGGATATTGTCATTGGTGCTACTCCCAGTTTTAATTTATATCTTACCAATGAAAGCCCCTAAATCATCGACTAAAAGTGAAGCAGCCATGCAAAAACTAGGTGAGTTTGTGGTCAATAACCCCAAAAAACTTATCATTTCTATTTCCCTGGTTTGTATAGTCTTGATTTCCCAAATACCCAAAATTGAGTTCAATGATCAATGGTCAGAGTATTTCGATAAAAAAATTAAATTCAAACAAGATACCGATCAAATAGCTAAAAAGTTTGGGCTATATCCATTAGAATTTTCATTACCTTCAGCAGGCCCTGGGCAAATTAGTGATCCTGAATACTTACATAATTTAGAAAAATTTTCCGCTTTTCTAAAAGCAAATGAAGTAGTCAAACATGTTTTTTCCTATTCTGAAATAATTAAACGTCTGAATAAAAATTTACATGCCGATAACCCTGACTACTTCAAAATACCAGATGACAGCAATCTATCAGCACAATACCTGTTATTTTATGAAATGTCTTTACCCTATGGACTGGATTTAAATGACAGAATAAATATTGATAAATCCGCCACCAGAGTAACCGCAACCTTAACCAACACCACAACTGCGGAAACAAAAGT
>JAESTH010000210.1 GCA_016763695.1 Alcanivoracaceae bacterium | reverse complement strand
GCAGCCAACAGGCGGTAAGTTTGATGGTGTTTACGGTGTTTTAGCGGGCTTAGAAGTTTTACGAACATTACATGATAATAATATTGAAACAGAACACCCGCTTGAGGTGGTTGTATGGACTAATGAAGAAGGTTCTCGTTTTATACCCTCTTGTTTAGGCTCTGGTGTTTGGAACGGTACTTTTGACGTACAAGAAAGTTATTTAATTACCGATAACGACGGTATTAGCGTTGGTGATGAATTAGATCGCATTGGTTATAAAGGAATACTTGCTGCCAAACCAAGAGCAGTGAAAGCAGCTTTTGAAGCACATATAGAGCAAGGGCCAATTCTTGAAAAAGAAGAGAAACAAATTGGCATAGTGACTGGAATTCAAGGCTTGAGATTATTCGAACTAACCTTACATGGTAAACCGTGTCATGCTGGTCCAACGCCGATGGAAGATAGAACAGATCCTATCCAAGCGATGTTACCTATTATACAAACCGCTTATGACTTAGCCCTAGCAAATGGACCATGGGGACGAGCCACTATTGGTAGCATTGAAACTTTACCCGGTGCGTCAAATACGGTACCTGAAGTAGTTAAAGTACTCATTGATATTAGACATCCACAAGCTGATATTATTGAAGGCATGGCGTTAGAATTTTTATCTAAAGTGAAAGAGATATGCCAACAAGCCTCGTTAGAGTACGACATAGAAGAAATGTGGCGCATGGAAGTTACGCAATTTGATGAAAGTTGTATTAATGCGGTTGAAAGTGCAAGCAACAAATTTGGCTATTCGTCAATGAAAATAGTCAGCGGGGCAGGGCATGACTCGTTATATATCTCTGAAAAAGTACCAACCAGTATGATTTTTGTACCCTGTGAAGGCGGGCTTTCTCATAATGAAGCTGAAAATGCAAAAAGTGAAGATTTAGCCGCAGGTGCTAATGTATTACTACATGCTATGTATGAACGAGCAATGTAAGTCATCTTTAGAAATTAATATAAATTATAGGAGCTTAAAATGAAAACTGTTGAAATAATGCTTTATTCTCGCATGTCAAAAGATGTTGCCGACTTTGTTCGCAGTAACTTACAAACACAAGCTCAGATTAATATCTCAGGTGCTTTAGACGATTTAAGTGATGAACAATTGCGTAATATAGCTGCTGATCCAATTTCTACGGGTGTACCGGTAGAGTTAGACGACGGTAGTTGGTTATATGTTTCACACGATGAAATAGACAAAATTGCGCGTGCTCGTATTGATACCATGCAAGCGCAAGGCTGCAATACGGTAATGATGTGTTGTACGCTGCCTTGGCACTCGTTAGAATCGCTAAAAAATGTTGTTTGCCCAAGTAAAGTTCTTGAAGCAAATGCCATCGCTTTATTACCAACAGGTGGTGTTTTAGGTGTTGTTCAGCCAGATGCAGTGACTAAAGATGAAGAAATAAAACACTGGTTATCTTTAGGTTGCGAGGTTGTTTCAACAACCGTTTCACCTGAAGAGTCAATGGATGCGCTAAGTGCTGGTATACAGTCTTTAGTTGAACAAAAAGTTGACTTAATTGTACTTGATTGCCTTGCGTTTACTCGTGAACACTGGCAGTTAGTACGAAAAACAAGCAATAAACCGGTTATTTTGCCTATGTCATTGTTAGGTAAAGTACTCGATGAAGCTTACGGAGAAATTTAAGTTATATGCCTAATATTAACGCACCAATATCAATAGTTGATAAACCGCTAGCCATCTTTTCAGCGTGTTGTTTAGCCGCAGTAAGCGCGGCGGTTTTTTTAACTCTACCCATGTTAGTTGGGGCTGCTATTCGAAGTTACCAGATCAGTGAAGATGCGGCAGGGGTTTTGGTTGCTTGGTATTTTGCCGGTGCAGTTGTTGCCAATGTGAGCGCTGTATACTGGATTCGGCGGGTTAATTGGCGTAATGCTAGCTTTGTTGGTGTTGGCTTAGTCGCGTTAGGTTTGATTGTTTTACCTTTTTATATTCGCAGTTATCACGGTGCTATTAGTGGATTATTTCTTGCTGGTGTCGGCTTAGGTGTACTTTACGGTATCGCCGTTTCACTGTTGTCAGATACCAGCAACAAAGATAGAAATTATGGCTTTATGTTGATAGCTCAACAATTGCTTGGAGGTGTTTTGTTACTTGTTTTTCCTCAATTTATTCCAAGTGAAGCCTCCTTTACTTTTGTGATGACTAATTTAGGTTTTGTCTTGGTATTTATCTCTTTAATGGCCTTTTTTATGCCCAGACAAGGTGCTTTAGTTACGGCAATGACAGAGGTGTTAACTGACAATAAATCTGGCAATATAACTGATAATAAAGCTGGTAATATAACAAAGCACTCTGAAACTAATACTACCGCTATGGCTTTACTGGGTGTTTTTATCTTAGTTATTTATTTCGTCGCGCAAGCGGGTGTTTGGGCTTTTGTTGAACGTTTAGCTGATCATCGTGGTATTAGTAATGAAGATATAGGGTTAGCGTTAGCCATTTCAATGATTGGCGGCTTGCTTGGTGGCTTTGCGGTGGCGTGGCAAGCAGATAAATTTGGTATAGGTAAACCTATTTTCATTTCAACACTGGGCTTTATCCTCGTGTTCTTTTATTACGGTAGTGATTTTGATTTAGTCGGTTTTACGGTAGCGTCGTTTATTTTTTACTTTTTTTGGAATTATATTTTAGCCTATCAAATGAGTGCTGTGGCTAATTTTGATATCAAAGGTAATTTTTCAGTACTGTTACCCGGCGCCATGGCATGTGGCGCTATGATAGGACCTTGGCTAGCGGGCATAATTATGCAGGCCTATAGCTACGATTATGTTGCACTTATCGGCAGCACAATTTTATTTGTTGGTTTAGGGATGTACGGAGTATTATTGCGAAAAAACAAAACTACGCCTTAATTTATTCAATATGCACTTGAAAAAGTGTGTTCTGTAAAAGGTGTTATTGCAAAAAGTTTTTACTAAAGGTTTTAAATTGAGCCGCATCAGAGCCACGTAGCCACTCAAAAGCAACCATTTCTCGGCTGACAATATGAATGCCCGAATTACTCATGCG
>JAESTH010000209.1 GCA_016763695.1 Alcanivoracaceae bacterium | reverse complement strand
TTTAACCCCAATACGTTTTATTAACTGCCAAGGAAAATGTTATTCCATTAAAAACTCAGCCTGTTTTCCGTCTTTACAATTTACCCAATTATCACAATTAATAGCATTCCAATTAAGTTCTTCAAGTTGTGAAACATCACTTCTATCCTCAAAATAGCGCGAACCCGCATTTGATAAGGTAAATGCCCAGCGTTTATTATTTTGTTGTGCCCATTCAATCGACTCATACAAGTCAGCCTCAAGATGAATAATCGGATCTTGACCTCCTCGAAATGTTAAATCAGCATGGTTTGCTTGATAAATAAGGTACAACATAATTGACCGTGGACAAAAATAAAATGGCACACAATCTCCAACAAATAAATCTGGATGACTACCTAATTTTAGTTCAGTCAAACGACGTTGTTTTATATTATTCATTCCAACAGAAGTACCATCCAATGAATAATTAACCACCTCTTTATCACACCAAAGTGTGTTTTTTGATGCAATTGATGACAATCGATCTATATGCACAATATGATAAATTTTTGGCTTTTCAGGAAGATTCATTGTTTTATTTGTGGTAGGTATACATCAATTATTCTTCTTTGATGGAAATACTATTTTCTAATTTCATAGTGATTTTATAGGTTATTGTTAGTCAAATTAATATAACCATTTAGCACTTCTTTGTCAATTGAAGCTTAATCATTGCCAAAAATAGGAATGGTTGATTTACCTTCTCAGAATATTAATAATTTAAATTTTCCAAGAAGGCTATTGATTCAAAATTGGTCTTTTAACTCAATATTTACCACTTTCATAACAGCTTGGGTTCGGTTGTTGGCACCTAGTTTACGCATAATGGCAGTAACATGCGCCTTGATAGTGGCCTCTGATACCTCTAAATCATAGGCTATTTGTTTGTTGAGCAGTCCCCGTTTTAGCATTTGTAGGACTTTATATTGTTGCGGAGTGAGATCTGCAACGCCTTTGGTTAATTGTAATAGTTCAGTATCTTGATTGTGATCATTAATAGATTCAAGTTTTATTGGGAAAAAGGTATCGCCCTGCAAAACCAGTTTTATTGCTTCGCGGATGGTTTCAATATTTGCTGATTTACTGATAAAACCTAATGCGCCAAATGACTTTGCCGTTCTTATCACATCTAACTTGTCATTAGCTGATATCATAATTATCGGCAAATGAGGGTATTTCTCTTGCACATAGACCAATGAAGAAAAGCCGTCGGCTCCAGGCATATTTAAATCAAGTATTAATAAATCTGCTTCATTGTGAGCTTTTAATTCACTACGCAATGACTCTAAAGATGCACATTCGATAACCTCACAATCATAATTACTTGTGATAGATTGTTTTAGGGCATTGCGAAACATCGGATGATCATCGGCAATGATTATTTTATCTACACTGATTTCCATCATGTTTTTAATCCACGCTGTTATTTATTTAATCTATTATTAATCAAGTCTGCGACAACATCTGGTTCCGCCAGTGTTGAAATATCGCCTAAATCATCGTGTTGGTTTGCTGCGACTTTTCTTAGTATTCTGCGCATGATTTTACCTGAACGCGTTTTTGGCAATCCTGGCGCCCATTGAATTTGATCAGGGGTAGCAATCGGGCCAATTTCTTTTCTGACCCATTTGATTAACTCGGTTCTTAACTCATCAGTATATTCTATGCCATTATTGATGGTAACAAAAGCATAAATACCCTGACCCTTGATATCATGCGGATAACCAACCACTGCGGCCTCAGCCACATCAGCATGTGCAACCAGGGCACTCTCAATCTCAGCCGTTCCCATTCGATGGCCTGAAACATTAAGCACATCATCTAATCTGCCTGTTATCCAGATATAACCTTCAGCATCACGTTTTGCCCCATCTCCAGTTGTATAATATCCTGGAAATTCATCAAAATAGGTATTATAAAATCTTTGGTGGTCACCATAAACAGTGCGCATTTGTCCAGGCCAACTGCCGCTAATAACTAAATTTCCTGAAGCTATACCTTCTAAAATATTACCTTTGTTGTCCAGCAATTCAGGCTTGACTCCAAAAAAGGGGAAACTGGCCGCTCCAGGCTTTAAATCTGTTGCACCTGGCAATGGGGTAATCATGATACCACCCGTTTCGGTTTGCCACCATGTGTCTACTATCGGACAGTTTTCTTCTCCTACCACTTCATAATACCATTTCCATGCCTCAGGATTTATTGGCTCTCCTACTGAACCTAATAATTTTAAAGACTTTCTGGAAGTACTTTTAACCAGTGCATCTCCTTCTTTCATTATTGCCCGAATGGCGGTGGGAGCTGTGTAGCAAATATTAACCTGGTGTTTATCAATTATCTGCCAAAAGCGACTGAAATCTGGATAATTTGGCACACCTTCAAACATCAAGGTTGTAGCTCCATTGGCTAATGGCCCATAAACCACATAACTATGTCCCGTTATCCAACCTACATCAGCAGTACACCAGAAGACTTCGCCCTGTTTATAGTCAAATATGTACTCAAAACTAAGTGAAACATAAGTCAGATACCCTCCTGTAGTATGTAATACTCCTTTAGGCAGCCCTGTTGAACCCGATGTATATAAAATGAATAATGGATCTTCTGCATTCATGGGTTCTGGCGGGCAATCTGCAGCAAGTCCTTGTGATGCTTCATGATACCAATTATCATGCTCTAGCCAGTTGACCTCATCATCGCTTGTTTTTATCACCAACACGGTATCTAAATATTTGTCAACTCCCGTTACTTGACTCGCCAGATCAACATTGTTTTTCAATGGTATGTTTTTACCGCCTCGTTTACCCATATTTGCGGTGATAACCAGTTTAGACTCACAATTAATGATTCTGTTAGCAAGAGCATCAGGAGAAAACCCACCAAAAACTATTGAATGAATGGCTCCAATTCTGGCACAAGCCAGCATGGCATATGCGGCTTCCGGAATCATGGGCATATATAAAGTGACGCAATCACCTTTTTTTATACCTAGTTTTTTTAAAGTATTAGAAAATTTACAAACCTCTGCATATAATCTCTGATAAGTGATATGTTGTGAAACATGGGGATCATCACCTTCCCAAATAATGGCGGTTTGATCAGCTTTATCTTTTAAGTGTCTATCAATACAATTGTAAGAAACATTTAAAACCCCATCTGCAAACCATTTGATATGCAAATCATGCTTGGCAAAGGAAACGTCTTTAACCTGGGTGTAGTCTTTTATCCAATCAAGGCGTTTACCTTGCTTATTCCAAAACTCTTCATTGTTTTCAATAGAGTCTTGGTACATTTCCTGGTATTTTTGCAAATCACAATTGGTGTTTTTTTTGTATTGTTCCGACACTGGGTATAATGATTTCATGGTATTTGTCTCATTTGAAATTATTGTAAATATAATGAGGTATATGCATATACCTCAATGTGACGGATTATCACATTTACTTATACATTGGTATATTAGACCATAGTCTTAGCTGTGTTCTATAACCAGTCTTTAATACGTGTTTGAGTACTGAATATTTCCCTTTTTTTAACTTGAGCGATAAACAGTTCAGCCGTTGAAATCGCATCTTCCATGGCATTGTGGGCTTTGTATCTGGGCAAATTATAGTCATTTCTCAAGTTGAAAAGGCGCAGTTGATTGTCATGAATGTAGCGATTAAGTTTTTCCAGTCTGCGTTTTTCTATCTGTAAGGTATCAAGCATGACCATAGGCAGAGGTAGGCCATATAATGACTGACAGGCTTGTTGAATAAAGTTATATTCAATATTTTGAAAATGAGCGATGATTGTTTTTCCTGCCATTTTTATCAGCAAATAATCGATTAATTCTTTAATTTGCATGCCTTGAGAAAGCACATCATCGGTGAGATGATGAATACCAACATTTTCACTTTTAAGCTTTAAGTTGGTTGTGACTATATGGTGCTCGCTTTTACGCAACACTATTCGATTATATTTAATTTCAGTAAAGCCCGCACTAATTATGTGATCTTTTTTGACATCCAAACCAGTGGTTTCAAAATCCAATACAAAAAACGCTGAGTCATAAACTGTTTTATTGATATCTGGCAACCCCGTTAACAAATAGTCCCTGAATTTTTTGTTTTTAGATTGTTTCAAACCTTTTTTTAACCAGCGTTGGTTCTTGTCAAACCAGCTGAACATTACATCCTGCCCTGATTGTATCTGTTTGACAAAACATCTTGATAGGTACGGATGATCTCAAATGCATCTTTAAGGTGTCGCCGCTCTAATGAGGATAACTCATTGGGCTCAACATAGTTATCGGCTTGCTGTTGTTTTTTGATTTTGATGACTTGATGCCGGAGTCTTACGATACACAAAAAATCATAGGCATCAGTTAAATCTCGGTAGGCTTCTTTGCTTATGATTTTATTCTCATAGGCTAGCCTGAATCGTTCGCGCGTATTAATTTGTGCTATTCCTGCATCTAGAGCAAATACTCTGGCAATGTCTGTAGTGGGCATGATGCCACGTTTTTTCATGTCTAGGGATTTTTTTTCTGCGCCATGCTTTTCTAACACAAATCGTCTAAACAAGCCTAACGGTGGATTTGTTTGGGTCGCGTTTGCGGCCATAAATGCCAGAAATATTTTATTCCCCTCAATCATGGCACTTATATCCACCTGCAATTTTTGCAATAGGCCTTGATCACCATAGATACACCTTAAATCAAAGAAAATGCTGGAATACATTAAGGCTTTGGGCTCTGGAGTATGTATCCATTTTTTAAAATATGATCGCCAAACTGAATAAGACACCCGCCATTTGTCATTGGTGGCCATGACATCACCAGGACAATAAATATAACCACACGCATCCAGTCCATCACTGACAAATGTTGCCAGCTTAAAAAAATAGTCCCCATGTTTTTTTTCGTCATAATCATCTGCAAGTATCATCCCATTATCTTGATCAGAATGAACACTTTGATCATTTCGGGCTAAAGACCCAGCTATGATGTATGCAAATGCTACAGGTGGCTCACCCAACTGCTTAACTCCCATTTTTATCAATTTTTGGGCAATAGCTCGCCCTACTGAGCTAATTGAATAGGTAATATCGTGAGCTTTAAGCCCAGCATCTACCAGCTTACACAATGCCATAGGCAACTGTAAACTAATGTTTTTTAATTGTTTTATTGTGGTCGCTTTATGTATTTCATTAACCACATAAATAGGATTATGACTTTGGTGGTGAATTAAGTCAGTAGCGGTTAACAAGCCCAAAACCTTGCTGTTCTCTATAACTGGTAAATGTCTAATATTATGCCTTGCCATTATTAGCATAGCCTCTAAGCCTGTTTCCTGCGGGCTAATAGTGATGAGCTTTTTCGTCATAATGGTAGCAATGGTGGCTTGCAGGTCATGTGCTTGTGCAACCACTTTTGTGCAAAACACCCTATCAGTCACAATGCCTTTTATTTCATTATCTTCAACAACCAAGGCCGCTGTCATTTTTTTCATCGACATGAGCTTGGCTGTCTCCCTAATGGTTATTGACGGAGAAATACTTAAAACTTGTTGATGCAACAATTCTTTAACCCGTGAGCTGTGTAATAGGTTTTTTTCCTGAGTGTTGATTTCGTTGATGGCGCTGCGTAGTCTTTTGTTTTTAGTTTGATGGAAATAGCATTTAAAACCAGAGTGCTCTTGCATGAGTTGAAAATAAATTTCGCTTGGTATGAGATAAAACAAACTATCTTCTATTGCCTTGACATTTTTCTCTACGCCACCACCACGTTCCAAAGAGCGGTGACCAAAAAAATCTTTCTCAACAAACCTTGCTACTAAGCCATGTTCATCATCGGTTCTTTCTACTGCGCCTGAACGAATTAAATATAACCAATGGTTTTGCGCCTTTGGCCCTAATACTTCGCTACCACGAGGGGAGTATGATATTTCGATAGACAAAACAACTTCTTTTAACTGGCTATCAGATA
>JAESTH010000208.1 GCA_016763695.1 Alcanivoracaceae bacterium | reverse complement strand
TTTATTGAGCAGCAGAAAATATTAAATGTAACTAGTGCTTGACCGAGAAAGTATTCGTAGCGAGGGAAAGCCTGGTTTTGGCCAATACAACTCATTATTTAAGGAAAATAGCTGGCTATTTGACGAGAATAAGGAGGAATTTTGGCAAAATCCAGCTTTTCCGCAGTAGAATATTCTTTCTCTGTCAAGCACTAACTATTCAGCTGTCTCGATTTAATGGCTGTGTTGACTTATTTTTAATCAGTAAGGCTGTTTGAGCAAGGATATCTTGAACAAATACTAATAAACATGATGAACATTAGGTGTTTTTGATACCAAATAAACTAAAGCGAGTTTTTTACTGATTAAAAATAAGTTAATACAGCTACGCTGAATGGTTACTATTAAATAAACTTTAAGTAAGCCTTAAGTAAAAATAATAACAAACGCTTGAACTCGGACAATAATAAGCTTCACTCGTTCTTTGCTCAGCTTTTTACTACCGGTCATGCGAGGCGTGATCCACCCAAATTAAATTGATTGAGAAAAAATTATGAAACAATCTATTGTGCATATTGCCATCATAGTTAAAGACTATGATGAAGCCATCGAATTCTACACGAAAAAGCTTAATTTCGAACTAATTGAAGACACGTATCAACCTGAAGAGGACAAAAGATGGGTCGTGGTTTCTCCCCCTGGTTCCAACGGAGTCACTCTGTTATTGGCCAGGGCTTCCAAATCAGAACAAGAGTCATTTATCGGTAATCAATCAGGTGGTCGTGTATTTCTCTTTCTTAATACGGATGACTTTTGGCGTGATTACAATTCAATGATATCCAAAGGTATAAAGTTTGTAAGGGAACCAAAGAAACAAGAATACGGAATGGTTGCAGTATTTAAAGACTTATATGGAAATCTTTGGGATCTACTTGAATTAAACAGTGATCATCATATCTCTAAACGATGCGATTAACAAAACAAAGGCTAGTGGCATTGGTGTGAAGAGGTGATTTAGATAAAATCATAGGGCATCAATTAATCGTTTAATTAATCGTTTAATAAACCGTAATATATATAAGGTTGTTGTTTATTATATGCTGTTCTGAACCGATTTCTAAATATTACACGTTTAAATTGTATGAATATATAAAGTTGAACTTTATATATTCATAATATTGCTTTAATATTATGCCATGTTAAAACCTGAAATGACCCCGACACATGATACTAAAATAAATTAATGAATAATTTGCAATCTTG
Source organism: Alcanivoracaceae bacterium (assembly GCA_016763695.1). Classification (GTDB taxonomy): domain Bacteria; phylum Pseudomonadota; class Gammaproteobacteria; order Xanthomonadales; family Marinicellaceae; genus NORP309. Next base: position 3,897 of record JAESTH010000208.1, on the reverse strand, counting down.
GCAAAAATATTTTCATCCAACTTTAGTTGATTGGTTTGAAGGTGTATTCAACACGCCAACAGCTGTACAACAGCAAGCATGGCAAGCCATCAGCCAATACCAAGATGTATTAATCTCATCACCGACAGGTTCAGGTAAAACATTAGCGGCATTTTTGTATGCCTTAAATACATTGTTTAGTGAGCCTGATAACCATCAGTTAACTGTCTTATATATATCTCCGTTAAAAGCCTTATCAAATGATGTCAAAATCAATCTGGAGAAACCATTAGAACAACTCAACCAATTATTCAGCAATAAAAGTATCCGAGCAGCGACCTGGACAGGCGATACCACTCAAAATGAACGCAATAAGATTCGCAAAAAACCACCACATATACTAGTAACTACGCCTGAATCACTTTATACCTTATTAACTGCCCATTCAGGCCGTGCGATACTGGCTTCAATTAAAACCGTTATCATTGATGAAGTACATGCTGTAGCTAATTCAAAACGCGGTGCACATTTGACTTTATCTCTGCAAAGACTTGAAGCACTGTGTCTACAACGCCCGCAACGTATTGCAATTTCGGCCACTCAAAAACCAATTGAAAGGATGCGGGATTTTGTTTTGCACAAAGAAAACTCAAGTATTGTTAATCTGGGGCATAATCGAGAACTGGATTTGAGTATTGAAATACCTGATTCACCCCTATCTGCCATTATGTCGAATGAACAATGGTCAGAGGTCTATAAACGCCTTAAGGAAGTGATCAATAGCCATAAAACTACGCTTATATTTGTTAATAATCGCCGCTTATCAGAGCGGGTGGCAAAAAATCTGGCAGAGATGATAGGCGAGGAATGGGTCACTTCGCACCATGGCTCTTTGGCAAAAGAACACCGATTAAAAGCTGAACAGGACTTAAAAGCAGGCAATCTCAAAGCCTTGGTTGCGACAGCATCACTAGAACTGGGCATTGATATAGGCGATATTGATTGTGTTTGTCAAATAGGTAGCCCAGGAAATATTCAGGCATTTTTACAAAGAGTAGGGCGTTCAGGTCACAGCCTGGATAAAACCCCAAAAGGCTTATTGTTTGCCACAACCATTGATGATTTGATGGAATTAACCGCATTAAAGTTCGCGGTTTTCAATAAACAATTGGATACAACCTTATTTCCTGTTAAACCTTTCGATGTGTTAGCGCAACAAATAGTGGCAGAAATTGCCATGCAAGATTGGGATAGAAAACAACTGTATCACTTATTTCATGACAATTATATCTATCAGGACATGAGTGAAGAAGAATTCAACCAAGTCATTGAAATGCTTTCAGTGGGTTATGGTGGTAATCGCCAACGGCAAACAGCGATGATCTTTCATGACAAAGTGACTGATCAATTACGTCCACGCAAAGTCGCACGTTTAACCGCCATCACCAATGGTGGGACCATTCCAGATCAATTTGATTATGAAGTACGATTATTGCCCGAAGATATAAAGATAGGTACATTAAATGAAGATTTTTCATTTGAAAGTTTACCAGGCGATATCTTTATATTGGGCAATCATTCTTATCGCATATTAAAGATTGAAAGTGGCTTGGTATTTGTCGAAGATGCACACGGACAACCGCCGAATATTCCATTTTGGTTTGGAGTCACCATGTGGCGTTCTGATGAATTGAGTCAAGCTGTTTCGGATTTAGCCGTTGATTTGACAGAATCTGATGAGATTGCAAAAAAATATCAAATCCCCGAAACTGCAGCTCAACAGTTAGTAGAATATTGCGCTAAAACCCAAAAAGTTCTGGGTTGTGTACCATCCCAACAAAATATTGTAGTTGAACGTTTCTTTGATGAAAACAATGATATGCATTTGGTGATTCACTCCATTTTTGGCTCCAGACTTAATCGTGCTTGGGGGTTGGCGTTGCGCAAAAAGTTTTGTAGACAATTTAATTTTGAGTTACAGGCAGCAGCAGATGAAAATACCTTAATATTGTCATTAAGTGAGAGCCATAGTTTTGATTTAAGCACCATCATTGATTATCTTAATCCTACGACGGTGGAAAACACATTAATTCAGGCATTGCTGGATAGACCCATGTTTGAAACCCAATGGCGTTGGAATGCCACTATTGCATTGGCGATTAGAAGACGCAATGGTGGAAAACGCGTACCCGCACAATTTCAGAGAAATAATGCCGAGGATTTAATCGCCCAGTTGTTTCCTGATCAAATTGCCTGTGCCGAAAACATCCAGGGCGATAGACAAGTCCCCAACCATCCACTTGTAAAACAAGCCGTGCATGATTGTATACGGGTAATGATGGACATTGATGGCTTGGCACAATTGTTACAAGACATTAAAGATAAAAAACGCAAAGTCACTTTTGTCGATTCCAATACACCATCCCCTGCATCATTAGCTATTATCAATGCTCGTAATTTTGCATTTTTAGATGATGCGCCAGCTGAAGAACGCCGTACCAATGCGGTGCGAACCAAAGAATTAACTGAAACATTAGCGTCGTTTCCTGATCACAATCTAAATCCATCAGTTATACAATCAGTCAATAGCACTATTGTACCGTTTATGCGTGACGCGGACGAACTTCATGAAGCAATACATTTTGCTGGATTTTTATATGAAAATGAAATAGCAAATAAGGAACTGTTGCCAGAGTTAGAGAAACAAGGAAAAATAAGAAATATCACATTTCCAAAAAAGCCTTTGTCATTATGGTTCTCGGCTGAAAACCAGGATCTAATAACTTCAATTTACAAAAATCCAGATGATGACTACACCCCAAACCTTGCTAAATTAGTCTTCATGAAACTGGAAACTATCGGCTACACAAGTTTCGAAAGCCTGAAGTCTATCATGCAGGTTTCGGCCAGTTCGTTACAACAAGCATTAATGCTTTTAGAAATCAAAGGAAGTATATTTAAGGTAGGAGAAAATGATTGGTGCGAAAGACACATACTGGCAAAAATCCGCAAGCAAAGTCATTATAAAAAACGTAATTCTCATGAGCTGATTTCACCACAAACATACCATGAAAAGTTGCTACAAAAACACTTTCAAGAGAGAAGTGGCATGGAAGGTTTAATAGAAGTGTTAAAATTACTCGAAGGATTTTCAGCACCCGCAAGTATTTGGGAAGAACATATTCTCAAGCCACGCATCAAAGACTATCAATCCTATATGCTGGATTCGTTATGTTATAGCGGGCAATTTGTATTTAAAAGGATCATACCCAATAATCAAATCAGCACCAATGGCATTGCCAGTATTAAAAGCACCCCCATAACCTTCATGCAAAGACAAAATTTGAAAATTTTTGAAACAACAAACTATCTACCAGAGCAGTATACTGGCCAAGGTTTAAAAGTGATTGAATTGATTCAAGCCAATGGAGCCATGTATGCATCAGATATGCAAAAGCATTTATCCTGCATGCTGTTGGAATTAGAAAACACATTAATACATTTAATTAAACTAGGTGCGATCTATTGTGATGGAGTCAGTGCCTTAAGATTATTTTCAATGTCACCAGCTGAACGAGGACGGTATATTAAGAAATCACGAAGCACTACATCATTCCTGGATATGATGGGCAGATGGAGTGTTGCACCGAAAGTTGAAATATCTGACAATAAGGTCATCGTTAAAATACTACTTAAACGTTATGGAATTCTATGTAAAACCATCTTTGATATGGAATAATTGTCACTGAAGTGGTACGATTGTGTTTATGAATTGACCCGATTAGAAGCCCAAGGAGAAATACTAGCAGGGAGATTTATCAAAAAATATTCTGGGATTCAATTTGTAGATAAGAACTTTATAAAATCAAAAAAATACCGCGAAATTCAAAATTTAAGCCTGCATGAAAAGGATCCCGT
>JAESTH010000018.1 GCA_016763695.1 Alcanivoracaceae bacterium | reverse complement strand
TATTTTTGTAAACTAATGCTTGATCGAGAAAGAATATTCAATTGCGAAAAAGCTGGATTTTGCCAAATTTTCTCCTTATTTTCGTCAAATAGCCAGCTATTGTCCTTAAATAATGAGTTGTATTGACCAAAACCAGGCTTTCTCTCGCTACGAATACTTTTTGGGAGTTACCACTACAACATTAAGTCAAGATAGAGAAAGCCCAAAAGTTAAAAATTAAGCCATTGCTTGTCTAGAATTGAAAACAAGAGCATTGCCCTATACTTGACGATGTTCGTTGGGCATGGAGCTTTGCGTGAATTAACCAGGATTAATCAAAGCAAAGCACCAAGTAGTGTCTGACCCTAATCACCAAATTTTAGAGAGTTTCCATTTTTTTCAATATCAACAGAATGAATGATTTTTGTTTCATATTCTAATGACTCAACATTGGATACTGTTATAAAATCGGCATGTCCACCTTGTTGGTTAATTTCTAAACGGATATAACCGCGATGTCTACCATCAGCCCAAACAATTTCTTTGTTATGTGCCATGTTCAGTTCATCGTATTTTTTCATGGCTTGGGTGCCTAGTTTCATCAATGAACGTGGAGAACTTATGCCAGTTGAACCGAGTTCAACACCCATGGGTTTTTCATCGGCATCGTATAGTGCATTCGCCCAATAACTGTGACTATCACCAGAAACAACCAGCAGATCTCGGGCTCCTGCCTCTTGGGCGATTTGATAGAACCGTTCTCGTGCTGCAGGATAACCATCCCACATATCGAAATCAGCAGGGATATCTAGTTCACCAAGATGAATAAGTTCTGCCAATTTGTTTTGTTGTTTGTTTTTTCCATTGTGTTGTAATTCTTTCTTTAATTGATCAAAGAAGGGTGTGTTAAGTGGAGGAGAAGTTGATTTAGCCATGACTGACGGATTACCTATAATGCGCCAACGACGGCCAGCATCGACAGATTCTTTTAATTCTTTCTCTAAAAATGCTTCCATGTCTTTTGATAACATGTTTCTATTGGATGCGCCTACAACATCGTGCATAAAATCTTGTGCCTGTTGTTTATTGTGAAGATGTGGTAAGTTTTTATCTAGACTAATCTGCTCACTTCTCCCTGAGTGGCGACTTTCAAGGGTAATAAGACTAGCCAAGTCTCCAAACTTGTAATGGCGCCAGTAATTTTGACGATCAATTTCATGTACGGGATCTCTAACAGGTAACCATTCATAATAAGCCTGTAAAGAAGCCTGTCTTCTGGCTTGCCAGTCGCCCTCTTCAGGTTGGTGATTGGATGCTCCTTCCATCCACGGGTTGTTAGCCGTTTCATGGTCATCCCACATAACAATTAATGGATGACGTGCATGCATAGCTAAAGATCCTTTATCCGTTTTGTATTGCGCATGTCGTAAGCGATAATCTTCTAGTGTAAGAATTTCATGACTCGGCAAGTGATTGCGTTCTATGCGTTTGCCCTCGCTGCCACCAAAACCATCAATACCATATTCATAAATATAATCACCCATATGCACAACCATATCAATGCTCGAGTCTTTGGCAATGGCATCATAGGCATTAAAGTAGCCAAAAGGATAATTGGCACAAGTGGCTAAGGCAAGGACCAGGTTGTCAATATGCCCTACGGGTAATGTCCGTGTTTGACCCACTGGCGAGGAGACATCGTTTGCTATGAATCTATAATAATATTTCCCATTAGTCGTTAAGTTATCAACAATCACCTTAACTGTAAAATCTCGAGAGCTACTGGTTTGGAATCGACCTTTTTTGACGATGCTGTTAAATGAGGCATCGGTTGCAAGTTGCCATTGAACATCTACATTGCCTTCAACATGACTCACTCTCGTCCAAATCACCACACTGGTCTGATCTGGGTCGCCGCTGGCAATACCGTGAACAAAATATTCATTAAATAATGGGGAAGGTTCTTTTTCTTGAGTGTTTGGCAAGCGGCTGCAGGCAACAGGAAACAGCATTACGGTTAATACAAGTGTCAATACTTGTCTTCGAGTAATTATTTTTGTCATATCTATCTCTCTTGTAAATATTTTAAGTTACCTAGGAGCTTGTTCGAGAATAGAAAATCTACTCCGAAAAAGCTGAATTTGGACAGTTTCTTACCTGACTTTCGTTAAATAGCGGTGCTATTCGCCTCAAATCATGCAAAAACCTACCTCAAATCAACTTTCTCTCGCTACGATTCCTATTCTCGGACAGTCTCCTAGACAAATTGTCCTGCAGCGTGACCAGATGACCAGGCCCATTGAAAGTTGTAACCGCCCAGATGTGCCGAAACATCCAGTACTTCACCTATAAAATATAAGCCTTTGAGATTGTTACTGGCAAATGTTTTGGAAGAAACTTCATGGCTGTCTATACCGCCTTTGGTCACTTCAGCAGTGCGATAGCCTTCGCTACCATTGGGTTTAAGTTGCCATTGCTGTAGCTGTACTGCTACCTGCTTAAGCTGCTCATCACTTATTTGCGCAACAGCCAAGTGATAGAAGCTTTTAAACCATAATCCAGACAGTGTCTGTGCCAGCTTTTTACTAAAAAATTCACTTAGGATGGTGTTTAGTTGTATGTTTGGTTTATTTTTCTGTTGGAGTTTAAGATGTTTGAATAAATCTATTTCGGGTAATAGATTAAGTATGATCACGTCACCCTGCTGCCAGTATGATGATATTTGTAAGATAGCAGGACCACTTAGTCCTCTGTGAGTGAATAACATATTTTCCCTAAATGACTGTCCATTACAACTGGCAATGACATCAACGGATGTACCTGATAAATCGGTGAAATCCCCTTTCATTTTTTCAATCAGGGTGAATGGAACCAATGCTGCCTGTTGAGTCAAAACTTTAATACCAAACTGCTTAGCCACCTCGTAGCCAAAACCTGTTGCGCCCATTTTTGGGATTGATAATCCACCGGTAGCAATAACCAATGATTCGCATTGCCATACACCCTGCGTGGTTTTAAGCTTAAAACCCGATTTGTTTTTTGTGATTTTCTGAATACTGCAATGACTGTTGACTTCAACCCCACAATCTGCGCACTCATCTAATAGCATGTTGAGTATGTCTTTGGACTTGTTATCACAGAATAATTGTCCTAATTTTTTCTCGTGATAGGCAATGTTATGCTTTTCCACCATGGCAATAAAATCCCATTGTGTATAACGACTCAAAGCCGACTTACAAAAATGTGGATTGTGACTGATGTAGTTTTCTGGCTGTATATCCAAGTTGGTGAAATTACAGCGCCCTCCTCCCGACATAAGGATCTTTTTACCCACCTTATTGGCATGATCCAAAACCACAACTCCACGACCGCGATTGCCGGCACTGATGGCACACATGAGTCCTGCTGCTCCCGCTCCTATTATGATGACATCTGTTTTATTCATCATCTACCCCCCTTTTTTGCCTTCACAGTAAGGACAAAATGATTAAGAAACTCATGTTATTTTGTCAACAAGTCAAGCTGAATGGGGATATCGAAATTTGCTGCCGTCATTTACAAAACTGTAATTTGATCAGAGTTATTCACTCTTATATGGGTTTGATAATAGTATTTATCTGTTCGTATGCCTCTGATTACTCTGTAAATCTTTATTCTTTTTGCTTCACCTTCTACCAAGATTTTTTTGCCTTTAAAGAATTGTATGGGGTGTGCACCATATTTTTCGATTAACTGCCCTCTGACAACGGCAGGAAACTCTATTGACAGGTTTTTCTGGTCTCGATAATCAAGCTCAGAATTTAAATAGGTCATGTCCTTCTGATTACCTGTTGACTGAATGGTAAAGGCAAAAATACCCACTACTTTTGACAGTTCGGACGCTGTTGCCATGCTGACTGCTTCGGTCGATGAAATTGGCATGTGCTTGCCAGTTTTCTTTTCAGCACAGGCAGTGAATAACAATATTGCCAAAATAATTAATAAGGTCTGTTTCATATTTGTTCCCCTAAGGTTTTAAGCCCTAATTTAGTTAGATTAAGCCTTGGGCGGTTAATTTTTCAACTAAAAATTCCAGAGCATTCATGGTTCTGGCAATACTCTCATCTTTACCCAGAACTTTCATGATTTCATCATTGGCAGGGCCTGAT
>JAESTH010000207.1 GCA_016763695.1 Alcanivoracaceae bacterium | reverse complement strand
TAGTTTCGGAACGCCAACCTCGCCTCTATAGGTAAAGCCAACAAAAGCGGTAACGGATGTGGCGACACCTTCTATCGGGCGTGAGCCACTGGCGATTTCTTCGAGATAGACCCCTGGATGTAAATAACTTGGCATAATGTTCCCCTCTTTTCGTGATGTAAACAAAGTTACGGTCCTTTCGTTGCCATTATTTTTTAGTGAATATTAAAAGCTAAGGACAACAAAATTCCTCTTCAATTAACAATCAAAACGTAAAATACAAATATTAAATTAATATATTTACACACCATAAAAGAAGGGTATGCTTTTTATTTTAAGGTTTTATAACAAGGCGATGAGTCTGCTTTTTTTGAAGTAGATGAAATGTTTAAATTAACTGAGCTTTTATAAGCTGATTTAAGTATCACAATATGTATCCTATCCTAGTTTTTATTGTTAATAATGCTTGTGTGTTTTGCTATTGTTTTTATCAATTTGTCATTTACAATAACAGCAAGCCATTAAAAATCTAGTACAAGATGACAATAAAGTCAAGGTATTATTTAAAACCAGATGAATAAAAGATGTTTGCATGGCGCTTTATAGATAAATTAGTCTATATTACTAAAATATTTTGATCAGAGCTGATTACGTTTTCTATGCTGAACCAGGGTTTATCAGGAGCAAAAAACAAGCTTAAAACATGATTATCAGACGGCAGTTTGCTTGAGACTAAAGCGACTATTGAAGAGGCCATATTATCAACATAGTCAAGCTAATTGTTGTCGAAAATAATGTCTATTATAGACTGAAATTAAATACTTTCTTGAAGTCCTGAATTACGGTATTATGTCGCAGGGTTAATATACTCAATCATTTTATTATTTAGTTACATATAAACCCTAGTACCTACCGTCTTCGACGTTCAAATATACTTATGCAACTTTAAACTATAGTCAGTAATAATGGCGGCAAGTTATTAGGTTTTTGGAGTAGCCGCACTACCCGCTAAAATACCACCATCAATATTAAGCTCAATTCCAGTGATGTATTTTGACTCATTTGAGGCCAAAAATACCGCTGCAAAAGCCACATCATCAGCCTCGCCCATGGTCTTTAATGGCACATCTGCTGCCACTGCTTTTATGGCCTGTTTTCTTTGCTCTCCCTCACCCAACATAGCATCCCACATGGGGGTTAATATCGCTCCTGGATGAATGGAATTACAGCGGATTTTGTAGCCCTGTTCAGCACAGTATAAGGCCACTGACTTGGTATGATTACGAACAGCTGCTTTGCTGGAGGCATAGGCTACTGCACCAGGGATACCTACGATGCCAGATCGTGATGAGATATTAACTATACTGGCTGCTGTTGAACTTTTCATCAAGCCAATGGCATATTTACAACCCAGGGCAACACCATCCAAATTGGTTTGGTGAACCTGGTGCCAGCTGTCTAAATCCAAGTTTTCTGGATCATGTGGCCCAGGGCATTCAAAAAAGCCAGTTATACCCGCATTGTTCACCAAAATATCAAGTTTATCATAATTTGTAGCAATCTGTTTTGCAACTTTTTGCCAGTCAGATTCAATGCCAACATCAAGATGTAGATATTCTGCATTGCGTCCGATCTTCTCAGCCACATTTTTTCCATCACTATCGTTAATATCAGTAACAATAACGGTAGCACCTTGAGCTGCAAACATTTCAGCAATGGCTTGGCCAATTCCACGAGCGGCACCAGTAACTAAGGCAATTTTCCCATTCAATCGTGACATATGACTCCAAAAACTTTAAGATAATAGACAATAATAGTTTCAAAGGAAGCAAAATGCAAGAAAAGAGCAGCTCATTACCACATGCAATACTGGTATTTATGACATTAATTCTGATGATTTCCATTGGATTTTTTAAGATGGAAATATCGTTACATGTGATACTGTATTTTGTTTTAATCTGGGTGGCGCTTAATGCCAGACTGTTAGGTTATACTTTTGGGCAGATACGCAGAATGATGAGTGAAAGTATAGCCAGGTCGCTGTCTGCGATATATGTCTTTCTCTTGATTGGCATGGTCATCGCCTCTTTTATGCAAAGTGGCACGGTGGTTGCGCTGATTTATTATGGTCTTGACTGGATTACGGCTCAATGGTTTTTGCCCGTTGGTTTGATACTTTGTGCTCTGATGTCTCTAGCCACAGGCACATCCTGGGGCACGGTGGGAACTTTAGGGGTGGTTTTTATTGGGATAGGAACAGTGCTTAATGTACCTCTACCTCTGGTTGCGGGTATGATTATTTCTGGAGCCACTTTTGGTGACAAGCTTTCACCTGTCTCTGATACCACCAATCTGGCTGCCATGAGCAGTGATACGGATTTATATGAACATATTCACTCGATGTTGTATACAACCATTCCGACTTTTATTATTGTTTTTGTTTTATTTGCCTATCTGGGATATGGCAGCGATCAAACCAGCTCGTTTGCAGAAATAAGTAATATACAACAAGTATTGGCTGATAATTATAAGCTCAACCCATTTATCACTTTTATTCCCCTACTTGTGCTCTTTATTCTCAGTGTCAAAAAATTTGCGCCCGAAGTAACTATGACAACAAGCATCGTTGTTGCCAGCCTAATTGCCATTTTTTATCAGGATAACTCAATCACATCAGTGGCCAATGCCCTATGGGAAAACAGCAATGGCGATACCGGGGTAGAAATGATAGATGAACTTTTGGGCAGAGGTGGACTTTATTCTATGGCATGGACATTATTGTTGTCGATGATGGCAATTGCAATGGGTGGAGTATTGCATGGCGCGGGATTTTTAACAGTCTTGTTAAAGGGTATTATTAGAGGCATAAAAACCACAGGATCCTTAGTGACAGCAACAATTACCACTGGCTTTATTGGTAATTTATCCATGGGAGAAACCTATATAGTTATCATCTTAAACAGCCAATTGTATAAAAAAGCCTATAAAAAAAATAAGGTTAGGTCGTCAGTACTATCCCGTTCGGTAGAAGAAGGCTCAACCCTGACCACGGCACTCATCCCCTGGAGTACCACCAGTATTTTCTATGTATCAACGTTAGGGGTTAAAACCATGGATTATGCACCCTATGCCTTGTTAAATTATATCAACCCTTTGTTGGCAATAGTCTTTGCTTATTTAGGTATTGCAATTTTTAAAATCAAAAAGTCAGAAAAAGAAGCAGTCTCCATTTAACGCTCTGAGCTAACTGTTTATCCTGTCATTGCTAAGAATGACGGGAATCACATTAATGTGATCGCTGCTTCATCTGCTATTAAAGTGCTTCCTCATTGGTTTCACCTGTTCTGATCCTTATTACTTTTTCTAAATCGTAAACAAATATTTTTCCATCACCAATTTTATTATTGTTAGCGGCTGTCATTATTGCATCTATGACCTGCTCTGCCATATCATCATTTACGGCAATTTCCAGTTTAAGTTTTGGTAGGAAATCCACCACATATTCAGCACCACGATACAATTCTGAGTGGCCTTTTTGCCGCCCAAATCCTTTGACTTCTGTGACAGTTATACCCCTTATGCCAATTTCTTCCAATGCCTCTCTGACCACATCCAGTTTAAATGGCTTGATTATCGCGTTTATCATTTTCATGCTTTTTCTCAATCAATTGATTTATGTTTAATTATATGTCTTATTCTTTAATATTTCATAGATTAATATCATTTTTCCTACAAACAACAGGGCAAATGCCCGCTTCAATAATTCATTTTTGTGTTAAAATGCCAGCATAATCAAACAAATGAATAAACATGATAAAACCACAAATTGTAGAAGATGTTGTCGATAAAATTGGTGCACTAATTCCACAAGATTTAAAAACCATTAGAGATGAGTTTCATACCAACGCCAAGGCGGTGTTAGTCGCGGGGTTAAAAAAAATGGATTTAGTCACACGCGAGGAGTTTGATGTGCAGAAGGCTGTGTTGGCCAAAACACGTGAAAAATTAAAAATGCTTGAGACAGAATTGCAACAGATTCAGTCGCACAAAGAATAGGTGGATAGCCCAAAGTGCCAGTATAGTTTAGAATATTTTCTTTCAAACTTTGCTATTATAACCCTTCAGAACTAAGTACCATTAGGCACTCTTTTCTTAATGTTTTTTTGATCCTCATTAAGGTCATAAGTTTTATTGATACGCTGTGGTTGACACTTTTGCGCTTCAGCATGGCCTTATCAAAGAATCTGTAGCTAGCACACTCTTTATCACGTTTAGTCGTATACATTGCTATATCTGCAAATTTCAAGATTTCCTGGGTATTTGTTGAGTCATCAGGAGAAATTGCTATGCCTATACTCAAAGAAATATCTATAGAATTTTCCAGAAGTATAAATGGCGGTATAAATACCTTCAAAAGTTTGGAAACTATTGATTTAACATGAGATTTTTGTGTAATATTTCTTATGATTAAAACAAACTCATCTCCTCCTACACGAAATATCGAACTATTCAATGGTATGAATTTGTCAAGTCTATTAGCGGTTTCTTTTAGTATTGCATCTCCTGCATCATGCCCTAGGGTGTCATTAAGTTGTTTAAATTTATTGAGGTCAATAAAAAAAACAGCCATCTTTATGTCAGTACCAGCAAGATTTCCAATAGATTCAGCAATTTCTTCATATATACTAGATCTGTTTTTTAAGCCCGTTAAAGAGTCGTGTGTTGCTTCATAGGCTAAGGTCTTTGTCTTAGCGAAAATCTTTTCACTCATTTTATAGAAACGAGACAACAAATAACCCATTTCGTCATTTGGCAAAATATCTTCAATAGTTTGTTTCTGCCCCTTTTCCATTTTCGAAGTAGCGGTAAGTAGCATCTCAATTGGCAAAAATAATTTATTTTGAATAAAAAATGCTGTGATGGCTCCCATTAAGGTAAAAAATGCAATTTCGATTCCTATTATTGTGGTGATTTGGGCTCTATTTTCCCTAAAGTCTCCCTTTCTTTTTTCTAGTAATATTTTTTCTTCATTTTCAAAAGAGATAATTTCAAGTCTGATATCATCCATATATTGTTTACCAGTATTCTTCTTTACTATTTCCATTGCTTTTTTAATATTTTCTGGCTCTGTACTTTTTTGCAGGTCAATTGTTAGTTTTAATTCTGCAAATTTTTTATT
>JAESTH010000206.1 GCA_016763695.1 Alcanivoracaceae bacterium | reverse complement strand
CCATCGCCTGGATCATGTTGATCGGCCTCGCCTACCTCACCCGCAGCAGCTTGATCAAACAGGGCGCCACCGGTGCGCGCCTGTGGCTCTGGCCCATGGCTGTGCTCGCATTCGGCCCATTGACCTGCATCTTGCAGCACGCCATGGAATCTAAGCGCGCGTTCCTGAAGATGCGGGCCGCCGATGCTCAGCAATGCCAACCGATGATCGTGGACTGTATCAACAATTTGCGCACCGCCATTGCCTTTTTCGGCAACATAGGCTTTAACATCAACAGGCTTATTATCCAGCACCTGATAGTATATTTCTTCTACTTTTTGATAGGAAGCTGAATCCATATAAATTAATGCAGGGTCAGGTAGTCAGCTAACCACGCTTTGGAAAACTGCCAATGCCTGGACGTAGTCGAACGACTGATGCCCAACACCTCAGATGATTCATCTATACTCATTCCCAAGATCACTTTCATTTCTACAACTCGGGTTAATACTGGATTTATTTTATTTAATTCATTAATGGCGTCATCTAGCATAATCCAGTTATGGTAATTAAATGGCACGGGGATTTCGACCTCTTCAAGCTGAAGATGTTCAATGCCTTCACCATGCTTTAATGCCAACTTTTTTCTGGTTAAATCAACGATGACACGGCGCATTACGGTTGCTGATATGGCAAAGAAGTGAGCTCGGTTTTTCCAGATACCATTTTGATCCATCATTTTGATATAAGCTTCATTGACCACTTCTGTGGTGCTTTGAGTCAACTCTCTTTGGTTTTTGCGTAATTGAATTGAGGCGATTTTTTTCAATTCTGGATATAACATTTTTATTATGTTATTTTTTTCATCACTACTTAGGTCTGTCCATTCATTGAGAATTTGTGTAATTGCAGCATTATGATCAGACATGATAATATTATGACCTTAAAATACCGATTGTAACATAATGTCGTATACACTTTAATATATTAACCAAATAGTACTTTATCCTCCAAATCCAGATAATAACAATATTGACACAGCAACGAATACAAAGATAGCCAGCCAATTAATAATCAAACTATATTTTGGATTTTTAATGATTTTTTCACTGCCTTTGGCGCTTAAGTAAGCGATTAATGAAAACACCAGCAGGGTCACCATGATAAACAATAGCCCAAGTATAATTAGTCTTAACTGATAACCAGGCTGGTCGAGATGAGCAAATTGCGGGAATAAAGCCAGAAAAAACAACAGCACTTTTGGATTGGAGATATTCATTATCAATCCGCGTCTATAATAATTGTGACTGGTTTTGTTGTTACTTAGCTGAATATGTTCTTTTCTATGAATATAGGTTTTATATGCCAGCCACAGCAAATACGCAATGGCAAAATATTTAAGAATGTGCAAACCATATTGCGACTGACTAACGATAGTAGAAATACCGATAACAATAAGCAATGTATGGAAAACGATGCCTGTTGCCAGACCCAATATAAATTTAAATGCTGTCTTAAAACCATTACCAAGACTGGTAACGATAACAAATATATTATCTGGTCCTGGGGTAAATGCCAGTATTGTTGATGCCAGTATAAACGATAAAATCTCCGTTAACGACAAGGTTATTTTTCTACTTTATCAACATGTTCACCAAGCAGCTCCCATAATGGAATTTGCTTTTCTTCGGGAATCTTTATAAATTTAAATGCCACACCCTCTTCGCTTATTCTTGTTACTTCGGCCTCAACGTGTAAATTAAACTCTTCATTCAGGATAATTTCCAAAACACAAAAATCGTCGTGTCTTAAGTTGATGTCACTGTTCTCATCATAGCTTAACAGGATACCCGATGCTGAAATATTTTTCACTTCCATTACAATAGACTGCCCTTTCATCACCAAAAAACATGATGTAGTTATGGGCTTTCTGGCGTATCTTATTTTGCTGTATGAATTCATAAATTTATCTCTTCTTTTTTACCCTATTCTTTACTACTGGTAATAATGAATAGTGCTTTTTATGCTTCAGGGCGCATATATGGAAATAATAGCACATCTCTTATGGATGCTGAGTTTGTGAATAACATCACCAATCTATCAATTCCTATGCCTTCCCCTGCTGTTGGTGGCATTCCGTATTCTAATGCGCGGATATAATCTGCATCAAAATGCATGGCTTCATCATCGCCTGCTTCCTTATTTGCCACTTGGTCTTTAAAACGCTGCTCCTGATCCTCGGGGTCATTCAATTCAGAAAAACCATTGGCTATTTCATTACCTGCGATAAACAATTCAAACCTGTCAGTATAATTGGGATTTTCATCATTCCTACGCGACAAAGGTGATATCTCTGTAGGGTACTCTATCACAAATGTGGGTTGAATGAGTTTTGCTTCAGCTGTTTCTTCGAACAATTCAGTTAAAAGTTTACCTTGGCCCCAGTTTTTTTCAATATGGATACCTAATCTCTGACAATGTGACGCAAGTGCGTCACGGCTTTCGCAATCGGTTTCTGAAATTTCGGGATTATGCTTTTTGACCAAATCTTTCATGCTGATACGTAGAAATGCATGACCAAAATCCAAACTATGATCCCCATAAGTCACAACTGAATCGCCTGTTGCAATCTCGGCCAACTGTTGTAATAACTCTTCAGTAAAGTCCATCAACTCATTGTAATCAGCATAGGCCCAGTAAAACTCCATCATGGTGAATTCTGGATTATGCCTGGTAGAAACCCCTTCATTACGGAAATTGCGATTTATTTCATAGACTTTCTCAAAACCACCAACCACCAATCTCTTTAAAAACAACTCAGGGGCAACTCTTAAAAACAATGGTAAGTTTAAAGCATTGTGATGTGTTTCAAATGGCTTAGCCGTAGCACCGCCAGGAATAAGGTGCATCATTGGCGTTTCAACTTCTAAAAATGCTTTTTGTTCCATAAAGTTACGTATATGAGCAATTATTTTAGATCGCGTTAGAAATGTATCACGGCTGTCCTGATTCATAATCAGATCAACATATCGCTGTCTATAACGGGTTTCCTGATCGGTGAGACCATGAAACTTTTCAGGCAGCGGTCTTAATGATTTGGTAATGAGCCTGATTTCAGATATCTTTACCGACAATTCATTTGTGTTGGTTTTGAACAGCACGCCCTTAGCAGCCACAATATCGCCAACATCCCATGACTTAAAATCTTTATTGTAGAAGCCCTCGGGTAATACATCACGCTGAACAAATAGTTGAATAGATTCAGAACTGTCTTTAATCACAGCAAAACTGGCTTTGCCCATGATGCGTTTACTCATCATCCGGCCAACCACAGAAACTTCTACATTTTTTTCTGCCAAAGTTGGTTTATCAAATTCATCAAACTGTTCATGCAACTCCCCTGCCAAGTGGCTGCGCCTGAAGTCATTGGGAAAAGCGATGCCTTTTTCATCGCGGATGGCTTGCAACTTTTGTCGTCTTTCTGTGATTAAACGATTTTCATCTGACATTTAATTTATTCCGTATTCTGTGTTCTATATTTAAGTCTGTGATTTTATAGCCCCTGATTAAGAGTAGCAATAATAAACTAGTTGTTATGTGGATTTTTTTAAAAGTCTGGTAAAATCAAGCAGAGCGACTGTGAAACAACTCACGGATGCGAGACTTTAGCTTAGCCGTTCTTAATAGTCTAAATAATATGGAATAAGGCGGGGTTAAAACCCCGCATCCAAGAAACAGTACCCCCTATTTGGATACTAAATTTGACTCCTTAAATGTGCTTTACAATCCCTGTTTAAGACTGGCAATAATAAACTTACCCAAATCACCATCCAGCACAGCTTGTGTATTGGTATTTTCTACCCCTGTGCGTAAATCTTTTATCCTGGATTGATCAAGCACATAGGATCTGATCTGCGAACCCCAGCCCACATCTGCTTTTGAATCTTCTGTAGTCTGTGACTCTTCACGGCGTTTTTGCATTTCCAGCTCATATAGCTTGGCCTTCAACTGTTTCATCGCTGAGGCTTTGTTTTTATGCTGCGAACGATCATCTTGACATTGAACCACTGTGTTAGTTGGATTATGTGTAATTCTCACGGCAGATTCCGTTCTATTGACATGCTGCCCACCTGCACCTGAGGCACGGTAGACATCTATACGCAAATCTGATGGATTGATTTCTATGTCTATATCGTCATCTATCTCTGGAGAAACAAAAACAGCTGCAAAACTGGTATGCCTCTTATTGCTTGAATCAAACGGCGATTTTCTGACCAATCGATGTACACCAATTTCGCTTCGCAACCAACCATAAGCATAGTCACCTTCTACCTGAATAGTTGCCGATTTAATGCCTGCTACTTCACCTGATGAACATTCCAATAATTTGGTGCTGAAGCCTTTTTTCTCACAATAACGCAAAAACATGCGCAATATCATCTCTGCCCAGTCTTGAGCTTCTGTCCCGCCTGAACCCGACTGAACATCAACAAAACAATTGTTAGGATCCATTGGATTAGAGAACATTTTCTTGAACTCTAGTTTTTCCAGGCTTTTTTGTAGCCTGTCTAAATCCTGAACAACTATTTGAAAGCTATCCTTATCATCATCAGATTCTGCCATTTCCAGGAACTCCTGAGTATCGGCAATCCCTGACTCTAACTTATCGATGGTAGAAATAATTTCATCCAGTGCTGAACGCTCTTTACCCAGTTGTTGGGCATGTTCTGGTTTATTCCAGACCTCGGGGTTTTCTAGCTCTAGGCTAACTTCTTCAAGTTTTTCTTTTTTGACATCATAGTCAAAGAAACCTCCGAAGTTCGGAGGTTCTTAAACCAAAGTCTTTTAATTGAGCATGCTGGGCTGCTGTTTCCATTCTATCTACCCTCTTTTAACAGTTTCTGTCGCAACTCCCAACGTTCCTGCGCGTCAATTGTCATGGTAGCAATGGGCCTGGCCATTAATCTATTCAGACCAACTTCTTCATCAGTTTCTTCACAGTAACCATAATCTCCATCCTGAATACGAATTAAAGTTTTACGGATTTTCGACAGTAATTTTCTATAACGGTCTCTGGTTCTTAGCTCCAGAGTATTTTCTGTTTCGCGTGAGGCACGCTCAGCTTCATCACCTATATCTCGAACTTCACCCTGAAGATTATTGATCGTTTCTTGTGACTCCTTAATTAGTTCCTCTTGCCACTGAACTAATATTCGGCGAAAATATTCAATATGTTTTTTACACATGTATTCTTCTTCTTTTACAGGTTTATAACCATTGTTCAATTCAACTTCTGATTCATAACCTTCTGGCAAATCATTAATGCTTCTTTCTGACATTAAATTCTCCTATGTATTTATATGGCATAATCCCCATGTTAAACTCTATTTCAATACTCAAATACAAACCATAATGATGCTTGTTTAAGTATTTAAATTAACTTTAACTATAGACATGTAGTTTCGCCTAATTTTTGGGCGACTATTTATAACGCAAAGACTTATCAAGAGCAACAAAAAACAACAATTATTAACAAATTAATATGAAATTCATTCTTATACAACTATTAAAGGGCTATAAATATTTTATCAGCCCACTCTTGGGTAATCGCTGCAGATTTTATCCCAGCTGCTCCGAGTATATGATGACTGCGATTGAAAGATTTGGTATTATCAGGGGTATTGGCTTGGGATTAAAAAGAATTGGTCGTTGCCATCCAGGTTGTGAAGGTGGAATTGATCATGTCCCAGAATCAAAACCTCATTCCAAACAACAACATAAATGTGAGCATAACAATGATTAGAACAATAATAAAAAATGCAAAAATTGTCAATGAAATGATACAACAGGAATCAGACCTTGTTATTGAAAATAATAAAATTGTACAAATTGCCAATAACATTAATCCACTGCCAGATGATATTATCATAGATGCCAAGGGCAAGTATTTATTACCTGGTATGATCGATGATCAGGTTCATTTTAGAGAACCTGGCATGCCTCATAAAGGCAAGTTCCTCACTGAATCTGCTGCTGCTGTGGCTGGTGGCATTACCTCTGTTATGGATATGCCGAATACTTCACCACAAACCATCACCCAACAAGCCATTGTTGATAAACACAAAATGATAAAAGGCAAAAGCCATTGTAATTATGGTTTCTATCTGGGCGCAACCAATGACAATATTGCAGACATTAAGTCGATTGACACCAGCTTAATCTGTGGCATTAAGGTTTTTATGGGTGCATCAACCGGAAATATGTTAGTGGACAATGAAAAGACATTAGAACAAATATTTCAACATGCACAAACTTTAGTTGCTACCCACTGTGAATACTCACCAATGATTGATGACAATGAAAAAGCCGCCAAAGAAAAGTATGGCGAAGACGTACCCATATCACAGCACCCATTAATCCGATCAAGAGAAGCCTGTATAAAATCAACCAAAACCGCGATGAAATTGGCAAAAAAACATCATGCAAAGCTGCATGTTTTACATATATCCACTGCTGAAGAAGTGGCTTTGTTTGAGCAATTACCTTTAGATCAAAAACGTATTACCGCCGAGGCCTGTGTACACTTCACCTGGTTTGATGACCGAGATTATGAAAAACTCGGCACCTTAATCAAATGTAATCCTGCGGTTAAACAATATTCTGACAAGATGGCAATTATTGATGGCATCAACTATGGCAATTTGGATATCATCGCCACCGATCATGCTCCACACACCTGGGACGAAAAACAAAATAAATACTTCACCGCACCCTCGGGTTTACCACTGGTACAGACAGCACTGGCAAGTTTACTCACACAAGTTAATCAGGGTAAGTTTAGTATCGAAAAAATTGTACAAAAAACGGCTCATAATGTGGCTGATTTGTTTGGGGTTAAAAAACGTGGTTATATCCGTGAAGGCTATTATGCTGATTTAGTTTTAGTTGATATGAATAAACCCAACAAAATCAAAAACAAAAAGATGTTATACCAGTGTGGCTGGACACCTTATGCTGGCGAAGAATTTTCAACAAGCATTGAAAAAACCTGGGTTAATG
>JAESTH010000205.1 GCA_016763695.1 Alcanivoracaceae bacterium | reverse complement strand
ATTAAACTGGGTGAATTAAGAAAGGAAACTGAAAATGAAGGAAAGATTTTTAAAAGGAAAGTCAGTCTCTTCAAAAGAACCAAAGGATACCAAATGTTGTGGAAGGATATGTCCCATATCCGAGAATTTGAAATTATTGAATATAAACCAGTATATATTGGCCAGATGACACGAGAACAGTTTTCATGAATATATGGCTAATAATAGCAGGGTTATTAAGCTTATTAGCAGCAATATTACACTTGGTGATCATATATTTTGGCACACCATGGTATAAATTTTTTGGAGCGGGTAAAAAAATAGTACAGATGTCAAAAGAAGGATCAGTTTATCCAGCTATACTAACATTTGCTATCGCTTCAGTATTTTTTATATGGGCGTTATATGCTTTCTCTGGTGCTGGTTTAATTGCTACATTACCTGGATTGCAGATAGCCTTATTGCTGATTACCAGTATCTATGTTTTAAGAGGGTTAGCAGTGATCCCACTGTATATACTCATACCAAGAAAAGTTGATCAATTTATGATCTGGAGTTCAGTCATCAGTTTGATGTTTGGATTGGTACATCTAATTGCTATTATTTAGCAGGACGGAGTATTCCTATTCTGCTAACAGTAAGTTACAATGTGTTTCTCTTGATAATTTACCAATAATATGACAACATTTCCGTTAACAAGAAAAAGACGTTTAAGGTCCTCAAGCTCCATTCGAGGTCTGGTGGCAGAACATGCTTTAACAGCTAATGATTTAATTTGGCCAGTATTTGTGCTGGAAGGTAAAAATCGTAAGGAAGCAATTAAATCTATGCCTGGTGTATTTCGCTTATCGCAAGATCTGTTGATAGAAAAGTTGGGAAAACTATATGATTTGGGCTTAAATGCGGTGGCACTTTTTCCGGTTGTTAGCGCAGAAAAGAAAACAGAGTTTGCTGAGGAAGCATATAATGATGATGGTTTGGTGCAAAGAACCATCAGAGCCATTAAAATTGTATTACCAGAATTGCTGGTCATATCTGATATTGCTTTAGACCCATATACCATTCACGGACAGGATGGCATTATTGATGAAGAGGGTTATGTACTGAATGATGAGACCATTGATGTGTTAACTAAACAGGCTCATTCTCATGCTCTTGCTGGTGTTGATATTGTTGCGCCATCGGATATGATGGATGGCCGAATTATAGCAATAAGAATGACCCTAGAGGATCAAGATTTTCCCAATACCAGTATTTTGGCTTATTCAGCCAAGTATGCCAGTTGCTTTTATGGCCCATTTCGTGATGCAGTAGGTTCGGCAGGTAATCTGGGTAAGAGCAGCAAGGAAAGTTATCAAATGAACCCTGCTAACTCAAAGGAAGCCATCGATGAAATAGCAATGGACATTAATGAAGGTGCAGACATGATTATGGTTAAACCAGGCATGCCATATCTGGATATCATTGCCAAAGCCAGTGAAAAATTTAATACACCGATATTTGCTTACCAGGTCAGTGGTGAATATGCCATGCTGCAAAGTGCCATTGATAATGGTTATCTGCATGAAAAGAAAGCCATTATGGAAAGTTTATTATGTTTTAAAAGGGCTGGTTGCGATGCTATTTTAAGCTATTATACTGATAGAGTTTTAGATTATCTCAATGAAAAATAAGGTCTATGAACTGGCACTATTTGGTGATCCAGTAAGCCACAGTTTATCCCCTCAGATTCATCAGCAATTTGCCAGGCAATTTGATTTAAAGATCAATTACCAATTGATAAAGGTAACGGCTGATGAGTTTCCACTAGCTGTTACACAATTTTTTGAATCCGGAGGGCACGGAGCCAATATCACTTTACCTCATAAGCAACAGGCATTAGCTGTTGCCAATAATATCAGTATCAGAGCAAAGCAGGCTCAGGCTGTTAATACTTTATTTCGGAATAATGAATCAGAGATATGTGCTGATAATACCGATGGTATTGGTTTTATAGGGGATTTAGAGAATCGTTGCCATTTTAACTGTCGTGATAAAAAAATATTAATATTGGCAGCGGGTGGAGCAACTCAGGGAATTGTACCCGAAATAATGCGGCAGAATCCAATGAAATTATTTATTGCCAACAGAAGTATTGAAAAGGCTCAGCAAATTTGCAGCTATGAAAACAGTTATGCAGTGACATTTAAACAGCTAGCAAAAATAGAGGACAAATTCGATCTCATTATTCATGCCAGCTCCTTGGGACACCAGGGTAAGACTCTTAAATTTTTCCAGCATCAAGTGAAGGCCAATACCATATGTTATGACCTCAGCTATGCTCATGCGGCGCAGGCTTTTATTGATTTTTCAAAATCCATGTTGGTTGCAGATTGTTATGCTGGCTTGGGGATGCTGATAGAACAGGCTGCTTGTGCCTTTGAAAAATGGTTTAATCTAAAACCTGATACCCAATTAATAGCCAAAACTCTGATGGTAAAATAAGTTAAATGAGTGGATATACAGCAAAAATATGGAACAAGTGTAAAAATATTTTTTTAAGGTATAATCCTTTGAATAAAATCAATAAAAACCTAGATAATAAACAACAGTTATATATTCATATTGGTATGCCGAAAACAGGTAGTAGTGCTATTCAGGCATTTTTGGCTCTTAATGAATCGTATCTATTAAGACATGGTTTTTCATATCCAAACCACACGGGTTTTAAGCAGGCATTTCAAACCAGCGCAGGTAATGTTGCAGATATGGCCAAGTGGATTGAAAATGGAAACCATCAAGCCATCAATGTTATACTCAGTAAGACCAGTACAAAAAATGTTATATTATCATCAGAAATACTTTTTATAGTATTAAAAAACCAGCCTGAAAAATTTGCACAATATTTACAGGGCAGGAACTATAAAATTATTTGTTATATAAGGGAATTTACAGATTTAATTGAAAGCTGTATCAATCAGCAAGTTAAGAATCATTATCGAGTTGATTATTCCAATGTTGATAATGTGGTAGCCAGTTTTGATTATTATAAGTGTCTAATAAAATTAGATAGCCATATTAATATTGAAAATATCATTGTGAAAAAATATGGCAATGAATATTTTTATAAAGGCAATATCTATACAGATTTTATGCAAACTTTAGGTCTTGAGTTAGATGACTCGGTTGTTTACCCCGAGAAAGTCGTCAACCCATCACTAAATAGAGATGCGCTAGAGTTTAGAATTATACTAAATAAATCATTTTTTGCTAAAAAAGATGTTGATTTAAAATATAGGTTAAATGGGATTTTGGCACAATATTCGGTTGAGAATAATTCAGAGGTAAGTCCATTGTTAAATCAGCTGTCAAGGAATGCATTAAACTCAAAATATGCAAGCAAAGAAAAGGAATTGGCAGTTAAATATTTCAATGATTCTGATTGTGAATTATTCCACAAAAAACCAGTTTGTGATAAAGAATATGGCGGTTTTACTACAGGAAAATTATCAAAAATACTTGCCTTTATTGAACATAATGATCAAGGTTTATATGAAGAAATAATAGATTTTACAAAATTAAAATTGAAAAATAATGCTGACAGACTGCGTATGCTGAATGCAGTAAAATAGATAAAAAAAGGTAATTAAAAATGTTTGGAGTTTTACGAACCACACTTGCATTAATGGTCATGGTATTTCATATTTTTATTGGTTATTTACCATTAGGAACTTATGCTGTATTTGGTTTTTTTATAATCAGTGGTTATTTAATGACATTAATTATGCATCAAAGTTATGGGTATAAGTGGCAAGGAAGACTAATATTTATAGTCAATAGATTCCTTAGATTGCACCCTTTATATTGGTTGGCTGCCGCACTTACAATACTACTGATTTACTATTTAGGCTCAGATATAGTACACGGTTTTCATCATAGTATGGACTTGCCATCTAGCAATAAAAATTTTGTGCAAAATATATTTATGATTTTCCCCTCATGGATACCGGGTTCGATTCATCCGAGACTGGTGCCTCCAACTTGGGCCATTACTGTAGAAATGTTTTATTATGCCTTGATTTGTTTTGGAGTATCCAGGACATTTGGTAGGGTTAAAATTTGGATGCTTCTATCCATAGTATATGTCCTGTATACATTTATAAATAACCTACCGTGGAACAGTCGTTATTTTCATATATTGGCGGCTTCTTTGCCTTTTTCTATTGGAGCTTCAATCTATTTTGTTTCGACTAACAATATATATGATAAATACTTAAGCCATACACGTCTCTCATCAAGAATACTGTATGGGTTAATGTTGTTGAACTGCTCAATATGGATGTTGATACCGAGAAATGCCATTGGTTCTTTGATAGAGATTGGTTTCTATATTAATATTGTTATTTGTAGTTTACTTGTTTATAGTCTAGTAAAAGGCGGACAAATAATTAAGCTTAGCAGAAGAGTTGATAAATTTATTGGTGATTTTTCATATCCAATATATTTATTACATTTACAGGGTGGATTGTTGGCATCCTATATTTTATTCGGTCAAGCAAAAGTGTTTCATCGTCTTACTATGAATAGTTTGATTAATTTTTCACTAGCACTAATAATTGTTCTGGTTATTGCAATGGCTTTTATTTTTATTTTTGATAAACCAATACAAAAGCTCAGAACGAGGATAAAAAAACATAACTATTCAAAGAAATAAGGGTGCTACTCACTCCGTTATGCCTGCAAAGGCAGGAGTTGACGGGGTGAGTAGTTATGAAATAAGTTAATTTGTTGAGTGATGAGGTCGCTTTATCATTCAAAGCCATCAATAAAAATTAAATTTGGTTTAACATAAACGCCATTATTTACATGGCTATTTCTAAATGATGTCCAGGGTTGAAAAGATGTGGCAGGAGTTGTTAAATCCCATACATATATTGTGGCAGGTCTTGGGCTGATGGCAACGGTTCCACCTACTGCAATCAAGTCTAAATCTCCATCATTATCCAAATCAGCGATACTGGGTGTGGCAAGAAACGGAAAATTGCCCAGTAGGGTTAAATCATTAGGTCCTGAATTGGGGTCTTGCCTTGAAATTTGTATGCCATTTTTATCATAGACGGCTAACTCCCAATTACTGGGCACGATAACTTCAAAATCACCGTCACCGGTTATATCAGCTATGATTGGCGAAGCAGAACCCGCAGCAAAATGGGTGAAGTTTGTCTGACCAGCGGGGATATTGGGTATTGTTGCCCACTTTAACTCACCAGTATGCTCAATTACTCTCACTGTACCTGTGGCCTGAAGATTAACTGGTGGGCCAGTGGTTATATCAAATGTATTGATAAAGACTTCAAGAAAGCCATCATTATCAATGTCAGCAACAGATGGGGAGTTTGTTTGTACCGCATGATTGTTACCTAAGATATGTGGCCATCCTGGTAAATTATTGCCATTTTTGTCCCAGGCAAAAATTTTATTCTCAACATTATGAAAGCCATTAGGAGGAGGTGCACAAGCTGGGTTTTGCCAGCAATATCCCATGCCAACGATAATATCTAAACTTCCATCATTATCCAAATCAGCAATGGCGGGGGATGACCAAATAACTTCATCAACATCAATAGCCAGCTGTACTGTTCCATTATTGCCATTGATAACTAATAGCCGACCTCCATCTGGTGTCAAACCATTATCATCAACATGAGAATCAACCCCAATTATTACATCAAGTTGTCCATCTCTATTCATATCAGCAATGGCAGGAGATGACCATACTGTATCATTAATATAAACGGTAAAAGGAGGTATGGTTTCATCATAGTTAGGTGGTAGTTGTATACCGGTTACCGCCGGGGCTCTTTGACTTGTCCATAATATAGAACAATCATGATTAAGCACATTGACTGTGCCGCCCCAATCTCCAAAAGCTATTTCCAATTGCGGGTCTCCATCCAGGTTTGCAATGGCAGGGGAACCAAATACTCCGCGACTTGTGCCGCCAAATTGGGGGGGCGTGTATTTACAAATTTCTGCACCCGTTTGACCGTTCAATACTGTTACCGATCCATGTCCTCCACCTGTTCCTCCAGGGGTCCTGGTACTACCTGCACTAACAATAACTTCTGGGTTTCCATCTAAATCTAAATCAGCTACGGCTGCTTTAGACTCAATGGCGACACTTCCTGTATCATGTTGCCATAATATATTGCCCGAACTGTCGTATACATGTACTTTTCCTTTAGAGTCACCAATGATGATTTCAGGAATATTATCGTTTGTTAAATCGATAATAGTAGGAGAGCCAGCTAATATCCTATCCGAATTTGGAATATTAATTGGTGGGTCAAATTCTAATTGTTT